>JAFPXC010000031.1 GCA_017394805.1 Clostridia bacterium
AAGGATAACGATCTGCTTGGCAAATTCTTTGGATTTATCACGGAGAACGCTGTCAGCCATGGTTATCACCTCAAAAAGATCATAACATAAAGACACAAATCTATCAAGTTATATTGCCACCGATGGTGGCAGTGATATTGTTCCTTCGGGTCAGTTATATTTTGCGGCAGCGCCGCAAAGTTATATTATATTCGCCCTCAAACTGCGCGCAGCGCAATATAACTCGGCGTGAGCCGAATAAAACTGCAACGCAATATAACTCGCCGCAGGCGAATATAACTGAAAAAAACCTAATTTGGTAGACAAATCAGGTTTCTTTCATGGTGCGGATGATGGGACTTGAACCCATACGGAGTTACCATACGCCCCTCAAACGTACGCGTCTACCTATTCCGCCACATCCGCATTACCACTATATTGTAGTCATTTCGATGGCGTTTGTCAATCTTTTATTTGCACTTGATAAAAAAATTACGAAACCGCACGCACCTTTGTATGTTGCAAAAGAAGAAGATCCGTGATATACTGAGACCGATGGAAACCTTTATCTGCAACGAATGCCCCAACAAATGCAACGTCAACCGCACAACCAGTGTAGGTATATGCGGCGTGGGCGTTTTGCCGCGCGTGAGCCGTGTGGGACTGCATCCGTGGGAAGAACCCGTCATTTCGGGCGAGAAAGGCAGCGGCACCATCTTCTTCGCGGGGTGCAATCTGCGTTGCGTATTTTGTCAAAACTACCAAATCAGCCATAGGCACGTAGGCAAGACCTACACCTATCGTGAGTTGGCGGACGCCATGCGTTCTTTGGTAGACCAAGGCGCGCACAATATCAATTTCGTCACCCCGTCGCACTACGCCTACGCCGTGGAGCGGGCGCTCGCTATCTATCGTCCGCCCGTCCCCGTGGTGTACAACTCCTCGGCCTACGACGACTTGGAAACGCTAAAACGCTTGGAAGGGTTGGTGGACGTGTATCTGCCCGACTACAAGTACGACGACCCCAATGTGGCGGCCAAATACTCGGGCGCAGAGGATTATCCCTCGGTCGCGTGGGCGGCCATTGCCGAAATGCACCGTCAGCAACCGAGGCTCGTAATAGAAGACGGCTTGATGAAGAAGGGCCTCGTCGTGCGCCACCTCGTATTGCCTACGATGAGCACGGAGTCTAAGCGCATCGTCGAAAAACTTTACAACGAATACGGCGATAGTATATACTTATCCGTGATGAGTCAGTACGTGCCCATGGGCGACGCGGCGGCCTATCCCGAAATCAACCGCACGCTCGTTCCGCTGGAATACACCCGCGTGGTGGCCGCGCTCAACCGCTTGGGCGCCACCAACGTCTTCGTACAGGACGCCGCGGCGGCTTCAGACGTGTACGTACCGCCCTTTGACGGCGAGTAGAGGTAAATATGGTCAAACGATACAGAAAAGAAGATCCGAATAGTTACGCCTTGGGCGCTACCCTTACCATCGAATTGCTGAAATGCCGCCCGAATATCGTCAACGCGGTCTATTATCACTCTCAATGCAAAGACGTGACGCCCTACGAAACCCTGTGCAAGGCGCACGGTATTCCGTTCATCCAAAGCGACAAAGCGTTCAATATCTTGTCGCAAAAAGAGAATTGTTTCGTCCTGGCGGACTTTCAAAAGCAATCCTTTGAGTTGGTGCAAAGCGCCAACCATTTGCTGTTGGTCAACCCCTCCAACGCGGGCAATCTGGGCACCATTCTGCGGTCGGCGGCCGCGTTCGGCGTGGAAGACGTAGCCGTCATCGCCCCCGCCGTAGACCTGTACGACCCCAAGACCGTCCGCAGTTCGATGGGCGCGGTGTTTCACCTACGCGTCAAGTATTATGACAGTCTGTCCGACTACCGGCGCGAAGCGGGCGAGCGGCACTTCTACCCCTTTATGCTCAAAGCCACCGAGACCTTGAAAAAGGTGACGCCCCTCTACCCTTGCACCCTCGTCTTCGGCAACGAAGCCACGGGACTGCCGGACGAATACCTGTCCCTCGGCACGCCCGTCATCATACGCCATACCGCCAACGTGGACAGCCTCAACCTGCCCATCGCCGCGAGTATCGCCCTATTCCAATTTTTCTCGGAAACGGACGATTGACGACGCGCGCCGCGAGCGCGACCTATGCAAAAGCCTTCGTCAAACGACGAAGGCTTTTTCGTTACACGATGGATGCGTTGCGCGATTTGCACGCCAAACGAGCACGCAAACCCCTAAATATCGTACTTACTCATCAAATAGGCCGGCGTATGCGACAACAGCACCAAGGGCGCCATCATATTGACGATCTGCGAGAGTATCACCATAAACGCGCCGCACACCAAGGCAAACCAAACGGGATAGTAGAACAAGACCACGCCCATCAAGGTCAAATTTTTGACGATTTGCAGATTGGAGATCAGTATCACGATGAAGGAACTGATGAGCCAGCCGCGCATAGCCGTGCACATACACGTCAAGCCCGATTCGAGGCTGATCTTGCCGTATATCGCGCCGCGGGACACGCCGATGGAACGGTATTGCGAATATAATTTCTGCTTGTTGATATAGTCGTTCTTGGCCATGCGGTACAGGCTGAACATTTGTATCAAAATCACGACGCCCGCCAGGACGATATACACGATTTTGCGCAAGACGGCGTCTTTGTAAAACGCCTTGCGTTTGAGCGCGTTGACGTCCTGCACGGCGTAGCCTTTTTTGTCGAGCGCGCGGCGAAGCGCCCCCGCGTCCTTGTTGAACAGCAACGTGCACTCGTGCATACCGCTGTTTTCCCGATTGTAAAAATGCACGGCAGGCAGTGCGGCATAGTCCTCGTCGCTGAGGTACAACACGGGCATATTGCGATTGACCACGCCCGCAAGGACATAGCTCTCCTCGGCCACATCCACCGATTCCACCTCTATCGCACCGTTGAGCGGCTCGTAATAGGTGCCTTTATACACGGTAACGGTAAGCTGCAACCCGACCAAGTCGCCCGCGTTGCGCGAGATACCGTCCAACGAGTTGCTGTTGACCATTCGGTTGTACAATAGTTTATCAATATACGCTTCCCCACGTTTCGCCGTGCCGCCCACCGCCGAATAGGGCATCACGCACATACTGTTGACGCTGCCCACGTCTATGAAGCGGCTTTGCGTGCCGAAGGACGCGTCGATATACGCCGAGTCTACGGAACGGTTGAGAACGACCGTGCCCGACGGCAAATCGGCGGGCAACGCGTCTTGGGTATACGACCCGCGTATGGCGACGACGCCGTCGTCTACGACGACGTTGGCGTCGCGGTTGTAGAGAAACGCAGGAGCGGACAAGGCCATTGCCAGCACGAAGAACACGCCCGTGAGATACAAAACGCGATAGGGATTGCGCCGACGCATACCCCACTTCGCTTTGAGATTACCGAACACGGTAGCGATGCAGTCCTTGAGAGAAAAGATGCGTTTTTGCTTGCCCGTGCCCGCCTGCAAAAGGTCGGTGTCGATGGCGAGGTCGCTGTCCTCGACGTGGCGTGCGACGTACTTGCCTTCGTCCAGACTAATGCTGCTGTTTTCGGTGACGAAAGTCACCTTGCTCTCCCCGTCCACTTTGAGCAAAATACGCCCGTTTTGGCATACGATAGACACCTTAGAGCGAGGAATGGAGCCGTCGTCGTACAGCAAGACGTCCATCTCGTCCGCCTTGAATTCGCGGCGCGCCATATCCCCCAAATACACATGATCGGCGGCTCGGTGCTCCAACGAGCCCGTGCCTTGGTTGGCCGAATCGTCGACGATGGCGCCGTCTTTCATGCGGATTATGCGGTCGGCGTAGAAGGCGGCGAGGTCTTCCTCGTGCGTCACCACGATGACCAGACAATGCTTGCTCAACCCCTTGAGCAACTCCATCACCGCGATGGTGTTGGTGTCGTCCAGATTGCCCGTAGGCTCGTCCGCAATAATGACCTTGGCGCCCTTGACGATGGCACGGGCGATGCCAACGCGTTGTTGCTGCCCACCCGACAAGGTGGACGGCGTGCGCTTGGCGAACTTCTCCATGCCAACCAACGACAAAGCGTACTCGATCCGCTCTTTGTAGGTGTGCGGCTCGATGCCCGACAGTTTGAGCACCAACTCGAGGTTTTGATAGACGGTCAACTCGTCTATGAGATTGTAATTTTGAAATACATAGCCGATGGTGCGGTTGCGCAATTTGTCCCATTGCTCGCATTGATAGCGCGTGATGGTAGTGCCATCGATGGTGACCGAGCCGCAATCGGGCTTTTCCAAGCCGCCCAGCGTGTTGAGCAAGGTAGTCTTGCCGCAACCCGACTTGCCGACCAGCATCACCAGCCCCTCGTCCAACTCGAGGTTGATATTTTGGAGCGCCTTGATCTCGTTCGGCTTACCTTTGAAGAAGAATTTGGATATATTATTGACCTTAATCATGTTTTCCGCCCTCCTTCAACGACATTTTGACCGTTTGACGATAGAAATACTTGTTGAAACGGTAGGCGTTGCCTATGGTAACGAATACGTCGGCAAGAAAGGCGACGACGGCTATCCACAAGAGATTCAGCCCGAACTTGCCCAATACCTGCATACCGTACGTGATCTTGGGCGTGAGGGAGAAGCCGTACACCAAGCCTATGATAACGGTGAGCGCTACGCCGCACGCCCACCCCATGAGACCTTGTATGACCATTTCGACGTAGTAGATGGATTTGACGAAGCCGTTGGGCAAGCCCACCGTGCGCATGATGTTATAATCCCGCCGTTTGCTCGTTTCGAGGGCGCGATAACTGCCCATGATGATGCGGAACACGATGATCATCATGCCGAACAACGCCAACACGATGAGCAAATTGATAATGCCCGACACACCCTGCGAAGCCTTGTCGCCGTAGAGGTGGAACACGCAGTATCCATTGTCGTGCAAGGCCGTGCGCACACGCGCGAGATCGGCGTCCGACTTGGTGACCACGGTCAGACATTCGTCCGCGTTCTCGGTGAGACACGCGTCTTTGCGGAAAAAGTCCGCCGTCACGTAGGCGGCCGAATCACCGGCCACCACGCCGACGACCGTAAACTCGGGCGCGGTATCGTTGTAATTGCCGTTCAGGTCTACCTTGACGCTCGTTTCAAGCAAAGTACGCTGCAAATACTTGCGCGATTCGGGCACGGATAGGACGATCTCTCGGTCATTCTCGGGCAGACGACCGCTGTACAAGCGGCTTTGCGATATATCGGTGCACGGTCTGAGATAGGTCAGCACGTAGTTGCCCGCCACGTAATAACCGCAGGTTTTGTTGAGATATATATTGTCGCGGTACACCTCGCTCACGCCTTTGACGGCGGCGATATCTGCTAACTCCTCGTCGGTGATGGCCGACTTGTCGTATTTCTGCACCTGCAGGTCGTAGCGATAGTATTCGTTGAAATCGGGCAATTCGGTCAATTTAAGCGCGACTAAAACGCCCACTATGAATATCGTCGTGAGAATGGTCAAGCCGAAAATGCCGAAGAAACTGCGCTTGGGCGTGGCCTTGATATTGTTGACAGCGACCGTCAGCAAGCCTTTGAACACCTGCTTTTTGGTGATGGCGGCGGGCGGAACGTCCTCGGCGGGCAAGTCCACCTCGCGGAAGACTTGGTCCTCTACGAGTTCGCCGTCGGCAAGGCGTATCTTACGCGTAGCGTAAGGCGCCACCTCGTCGTAGGAGTGCGTGACGATGATGACCAATTTGTCTTGGCTCAAATCGTGTAGCAACTTCATCACTTCGTCGGTCATCGTGCTGTCGAGGTTGCCGCACGGCTCGTCCGCGAAGAGGATGGGCGCATCCTTGGCCAAAGCCCGCGCAATGCTCACGCGCTGTTTCTGCCCGCCCGACAACTTACTGCAACGCTGTTTTTCTCTGCCCGTCAAGCCAACGGCGTCGATGAGTTTTTGTATACGCGCTTTGCGTTCGACGGGGTCGGGCATACTGTAGAGAAGCGCCAATTCGATATTTTGATAGACGGTATAACTGTCCAAAATGTTGTAATCCTGGAAGATAAAGGCCACGTTGTCCTTGCGATAGGCCGCTCTGTCCTCTTCGGTGTAGTGCGAAGTCGGCTCGCCGCGAAAATAGAGTTCGCCCTCGTCGTAACTGTCCAATCCGGATAAAATATTGAGCAAGGTTGACTTGCCGCTGCCCGAACTGCCCGTGATGGCGACGAACTCTCCGCGATGAAAAGCGGCCGAAAAGCGGTGCAAGCCCACGGCCAAAGCGCCTTGCGAATATATCTTGGATATTCCCTCGGCTTTGAGTAACGGTTCGTTGGTCATAATTCTGTTCCTTGTGCGTTATTTGCCCTTTTTTTGGGGGGCGTTTACATACAATTTGGACAACCGCAGTTGTCCAAATCATTCGTTTAGTCTTTGTCGTCCGTTCCGTCGTCGTCTGCGGCGACTTCCTCGGTCGGTTGCGCTACGATGGTTTCTTCGATTTCGCTCTCTTCGGAAGACGTTTCCAAGTCGTCCGCTTCCGCATCGGGAGGCGTTTCTGCGGTTATCTCCTCTTCGACGTTCGCTACCTCGGTGTCCGCGTACTCGACGCCCGACTCTATCTCGGCGATGATGGCCTTGCGGTCTATTTCGGTCACGCCCATTGCGTTGAGTTGCTCGATACGCGCACGCATTTTGACCAGCACGTTGAGGATGCGGGCGTGCTCTTTATCGTTGAGAGCGTATTTCCAAGTGGGAATGATGGTCAGCAAGCATCCCACGGCAGGCGGAATGGATATGACGAAGAACAATATCATCATAAAACTGCCGTACTCGGTGGAAAGTCTGGGTATACCGCCCGCCGAAATAAAGGCGTTGACCTCGGCCACACGGCTGTCCGAGAAGTGCACGACGGTGTAGGCGATACCGCAAAAGATGGTGGCCAAACCGTTCTGCAACTTGACGAGGAAGGTCTGCCCCGAGAAGAACAACGCGTCGGGCCGTCTGCCGCTCTGGTACTCCTCGTAGTTGACGCAGTCGGCGATCATCTGGGACTGCAACACGGTGGTGATACCGTTGGAGCCGCCCGCGATGAAGAAGAGCACGAAGCACACCACCAACCACCAAGCATCGTTGAGGTGGTGCGGATCCAGTGCGTACGCGCCGAAGATGGCGAGATAGGGAATGATGCTGATGATGTTCGACCAATTATACAGCGTTTTTTTGCTGAACTTCTTGTTGAGTGCGCCCGTCACGCCCATAAAGACGAATTGGCCGATGAAGAAGCCGCCTCCCAATAGGACGAGGTACACCATAGCCAAGAGCGCGTCTTTGGACGCATAGTAATAGGTGACCAAGGTCATGGCGACGATGGCGATGATCATCTTGGTGCTGCCCAAAATGCCCGAAATGAGTATCTGCATATAGGGCTTGTTGTGCACGATGATGCTCACGTTCTCCTTGAGCGAGGTCTTCTTGGTGGTGGACGCCACGTGTTCCTTGACGCCGAAGCCCGTAAAGAGGAACAAAGCCGTGCCTACGACCGAAATAATGGCCGCCGTCAAAAGGAAGCCGTACTTCTCGCCTTCCATCGCGGAAATGTGCAAAGCGGAAGACAAGGTGCCGCCCAAGCCCAAGGCCATGGACTGCATACTCAGCATGACCGCGCCGCCGCCGATGGCCGCCACGATACGCGCGGCCGTCAATATCTTGTTGCGGTCTTTCTCGCTCTCGGTCATCAAGCTGGTGACGCCCCAAAGAGGAATGTCGCCGATGGTGTAGATCATACCCCACAGTATGTACGTCACGGCCGCCCAAATGGTCATACCGACGTCCAACGCCTTGCTGCCGTCCCCGTAGAAACCGAAGGACACGTAGCACAAAATGGAGATGACCATGACGGGAATGGGTATGATACGCAGATAGGGTATGCACTTGCCCCACTTGGTACGCGTGCGGTCGACCACCGTGCCCATGATGGGATCGTTGAGGGCGTCGAAGATACGCGCGATGGTGAAGATGGTAGACACGGTCATGGCGGGCAACAGCACGGTGAACTGCAAGAAGTACATCAAGCAACTGCCGACCACGTTGTACATCATATTCTGCCCCATCAAACCGATGAGGAAGGCGTTCCGCTCCTTACGGGAGTAGGTTTTGACTTCTATCGCTTGCGTTGTGTTTTCCATGCGCTACCCCCCTTAGTGATTCGCCGCAAATATGTAATTGCGGTCCTTGTGGTCCTCGTCGGGCATATAGTCCAACCAATATTTGTAGTCGTTGGTGTGACTCTTTTTGCGTTCTTCCTTGATGACGTTCTCGTCAAAGACCGAAATATTGTCCACCCATATCTTCAAATCGGGAATGACGTAGTATTGATCGTCCTTGGACGAGCCGTTATTGACCATGAAGAAGCATTTGTCGCCGAGCTTCGGGGGCAACGTAGCGTCCACCGCATTGTGGATATAGACGTTTTGGAGTTTCTCACATTGGCGGAAGCAATAAGCGCCTATCGCCTTGCAGGCGGTGGGCAATTCGATGGCGGTCAAGGACGAACAACCGTAAAAGGCGAAGTCGCCGATGGACTCGCACGTATCGGGCAAGGCCACCCATTCCAACGCGGCGCACATATAGAAAGTACGCGCGGGAATTTCCTTGATGGGCGCGGCGAACGTGACCGAACGCACGAGCTCGTTGTTTTGGTACACCTCGCGCATTCTGCGGCTCGAAGAGCCGTCGTTGACGCTGAGGAACAAGCCCTGCTCGATTTGCGAAACGGTTTTGCCGTCCACGGCGAGCGGGACTACTACGGCGGAGGCGGTGCCGACGTACGAAACGAGGGATATGGTGCCGTCCTCCAATTCGATATACTTCCAATCGCCCGAAGTAATCGATTTGTCCTCGTCGGCGCAACCGAACAGGCCGACCGACAGCGAGGCCAAAATCGCCATGACGAGCAATGCTACGATGATTTTCTTCATACTATGCTACCCTCCTACTCGGAAGCTTTGAGTTTGAAATCCTTGGGATCGATACAATGAGAATAGGCCTCGTTGTAATCCACGACGCCCTGCTTGTACAGATTGGCGAGCGAACGATCCATCAAGCACATACCCAGATTGGTATTGGTGTGAATGGCGTTGTCGATCTGGTGCGTCTTGCCCTCGCGGATAAGCGCGGAAATGGACGAGTGCTGCAACAAGACTTCCAAGGCGGCCACGCGCCCCGTGCCGTCTTTGCGCACCAAGAGTTGCTGAGAAATGACGGCCACCAAAACGTTGGACAACTGATAGCGGATCTGCCCCTGCTGGTGCGAGGGGAACACGTCCACGATACGGTCGATGGTGTTGGCGGCGTTGTTGGTGTGCAAAGTAGACAGCACTAAGTGGCCCGTCTCGGCGGCGGTCAACGCGGTGGAAATGGTGACGAGGTCACGCATCTCACCTACCTGAATAATGTCGGGGTCCTGACGCAAAGCCGCACGCAGCGCGTCGCCGAAGGAGCGCGTATCCTGCCCGATCTCGCGTTGGTTGACGATGGACTTCTTGTGCGAATGGAAATATTCGATAGGATCCTCGATGGTGATGATATGCGCCGAGCGATTGATATTGATGTAGTCGATCATGCTGGCCAACGTGGTGGACTTACCGCTGCCGGTAGGCCCCGTGACCAAGATGAGACCTCTCGTCTTCATACACAACTGACGGAAGGTGTCGGGCAAGCCCAACTCGGCGAAGGAACGCATGGTGTTGTTGATCATACGCAAAGCCGCCGCCATAAATCCCTTTTGCGAATAGGCGTTGACACGGAAGCGGAAACCGCCAAAAGCGATACTGAAGTCCACCTCGCCCACCTTTTGCAATCTATCCTTTTGGTCGGGGCTCATGATGGAGCCGATCAGGTTGGCGGAGTCCTCGCCCGTCAGCGGCTCTTTGGGATATTTTTTGAAAGTGCCGTTGATACGGAACATAGGCGGAACGCCCACGGTAATGTGCAAGTCGGACGCCTTGTAGGTGATGCTCGCACGCAACAAGTCTTTCATAGAATAGTCCATTGACAATCCTCCAAGATTAGGTAGATATTATAATAATATCATATAAATATTAATTTTTCAATATCCTTTTTGACTTTTCCTGCCGCCCGAACGACAAAAAAATAGCCCGCGAAGGGGCATTCCGTTTGATAACGAATTATCCTATTACCGTAACGCAACGGGTTCAATCGGCGAAGAAACCCAGACTGATCAAAAGGCCTTGGTTGACGGCGCGCATTTCCTCGCCTGACAATTCGCCGATTTTTTCGCGCAGGCGGCGTTTGTCGAGCGTGCGGATCTGCTCGAGAAGCACCACCGAGTCCTTATCCAATCCGCCCACGCCCGAGGATATCTCGATATGCGTCGGCAGTTTGGTCTTGCCGAGCCTCGACGTCACGGCCGCGGCGATGACCGTCGGCGAATAGCGATTGCCGATATCGTTCTGCACGATTAGCACGGGGCGCACTCCGCCCTGCTCGCTGCCCACGACGGGGCTAAGGTCGGCATAATATATATCTCCTCTCTTGACCATACGCACCTCATCCTTCGTTTGTACATTGTATGAAACGAAGGCACCTGTTTGCTATGAGTATGGACGAAGGAAAGGCGTCGTATACCGCGATGGACGAAATAGGCGGGGACGTACCGTTGGTATACAAAACGTATCTTTATTAAGATTTTATTTATGGTATTGCAATTTGCACGAGGGCATGGTATAGTATAGATGTACCTGCGGTGTACGAGAAACGGCTTTGTCACAATCCCAAATCAATATTCGGAGGGCGACACGACGAGCCGATGTCAGGCCTCAGTAATTTACTCAATGAGTAGCAGTGGAAGGCAGATAGCTCGAGATAGCCCACCACCCTGCCATTAGCGGGTTTTGGTCAGTTGTGGATACGGCATTGCGGATACACCAATCGAAGCCGTCGGGAATGCGTTTTCCGACGGTTTTTTCGTGCGCTACGCATCACGATGGACGCGTCAATGTACCTTCCCTTTCGACTGTAACGAGCGAATTATCGCAAATAACCGCGACGAACAAATGCGGAACGCCTTGCTCTTCGGTCGCTATTTCGAAAAAAGAACGCGCAAGCCCGTCCATTGACAAACTCACGCGTATAAGTTGGTACCTCGTGGGGGAATCGAACCCCCGATTCAGCCTTGAGAGGGCTACGTCTTGACCGCTTGACCAACGAGGCATATTTTTAACATATCTATTATAGCCCAACGACAAAAAATTGGCAAGCAACTGCGCCTACTAAATGTAGGTTTTGTATTTTTATAACAAATAGGCGGCGGCCTTAATATAAGTATTACTTATCGCTCGCCGCACGTTTCGCGCAAAACTAATCGCGAATGGTCACTTTGAGTATGCCGTCCACGTCAAACCAAGACCAAGGCGGCGTAGTGACGTCGGGATACACCCGAAACATCATCAAATCCTTGGTGACGGGATGGGGGAACTTGAGTTCGTAGGCCCACAAGGCCAAAGGCGTGGCGTTTTTGGACTTCATCACGCCGTACTTGGCGTCGCCGACCAAAGGCGTGCCGATATTGGCCAACTGCACGCGAATTTGATGGCTGCGCCCCGTCTCCAACTGCACTTTGAGCAGGCTGAACTTGGCGCTCTTTTGCGTGGCGGACTCCCCTTCTCCCTCGGTCGGCCCGTACGAAACGGTCTTGGTGGCCAAGGTGTTGTACGCCAAAACCGAGCGCTTGGCGCCTTGGGTGGCGGCGGGCACTACTTTGACGATATTGAGATTCTCGTATTTGTACAAGTAGTCTTCCAATCTGCCGTTCTTCTCTTTGGGCTCGCCTACGACCACGGT
Organism: Clostridia bacterium; assembly: GCA_017394805.1. Classification (NCBI taxonomy): domain Bacteria; kingdom Bacillati; phylum Bacillota; class Clostridia; species Clostridia bacterium. Next base: position 11,850 of record JAFPXC010000031.1, read on the forward strand.
CAAATATTTCTTCTCGAACTCGTCGCATTTGATGCTGTCCGACAAACGCGAAGCCGCCTTGTCCGTCTTGGCAAAGACCATCACGCCGCCCGTGGGACGATCGAGACGGTGCACCAGCCCCAAGTAGACGTTGCCGGGCTTGTTGTACTTCTCTTTGAGGTACTGCTTGAGCAGCGTGAGCATATCCGCGTCGCCCGACTTGTCCTCTTGCGAAGGCACGCCTTGCGGCTTGACCACTACGAGCAAATGATTGTCTTCGTAGACGATATTGAGTTTGTCGTAAGTATAATTCATAGTCAAAACGTCATCAGTCCGCTGCATCCGCAGGGTAGGTCTATGCCTTCCAGGGTGGGCAACGTCACTTCGTACGCCGTGGCGACGCCCCCTTTTTGGGCAAAGTGTAGATTGAGAAGATTTTTGATAACCGTGGGTTGCAAACCCGTCGTGTACGAATTGATGTGGAAAAAGAGAGGCGTATCCGACAGCACGCCCTCGGTGAGCGTGAGCAAGTCGTCGAGTTGCTGCTCTATCTTCCACAGTTCACCCGAAGGCCCTCTGCCGAAGCTGGGCGGATCCATAATGATGGCGTCATACCGCTTGCCTCGGCGTATCTCCCGTTGGACGAACTTGATACAGTCGTCGATGATATAGCGGCAAGGCTTGTCGGACAATCCGCTCAACGCGGCGTTTTCTTTGGCGCGTGCCACCATGGCCGTGGCCGCGTCCACGTGCGTCACCGAGGCCCCAGCTTCGAGGCAAGCCAAAGTCGCACCGCCCGTATAGGCGAACAAATTGAGGACGTTGACGCTCCGCCCGGCCCCGCGTATCAATTGGCCCATCCTGTCCCAATTGACGGCCTGCTCGGGAAATAGTCCCGTGTGTTTGAAGCCCTTGGTCAGTTTGAGCGAAAAGCGCAAATTGCGCCAAGATACGTTGAAACTGTCGGGTATGGGGCGAATGATCTCCCACTTCTCCCCTATTTTGCCCTCGGCGACGTACCGTGCGGACAATTTGGGGAAGCGCTCGAGGTCCTGCCGCTGGTGCCAAATGACCTGCGGATCGGGGCGCAAGAGATAGACGTCCTTGCCCCACCGTTCGAGTTTCAGTCCGTCGCCCGTGGCTATGACTTGATAATCTTGCCAATCGGTGGCCTGTTTCATACCTTGGCGACCGATACGGTGACGTCGTAACCCGCCACGTCGAATTGCTTCTCGTAGCCGTCGAGACGGTCATCCACGACATCGGCCAACACCACGGCGGCCAACTTGCCGCGCTTGGCGATGGCAAACAACGCTTCGTCAGCCACCAAACCAACATGGATATGGTCGACAACTTCGAAGCCCGCCTCTTTGCGCATATTCTGAATCTTGCTGATGAGTTCGCGCTCGATGCCCTCCTCCACCAATTCGGGCGTGACGTTGGTATCCAGCACCACCGTGATACGGTCGTCGCTTTCGGCCACGTAGCCCGCCTTGCTGGACGTATTGATGAGCAAGTCCTCCTCGTTGAGTTCGATGGTCACGCCCTCGTACTCGGTGCGGAAGGTATTGCCGTGCTGAACGGCCTTGACCAATTCCTTGCCCGCCGAAGCGAGATAGGCGCGTACTTTGCCCAAATTCTTGCCGTATTTGGGGCCCAAAGTCTTGAGTTGCGGCTTGATCTCGTAGGTGACGAGGTCGTTATCCTCGCCCAACAGCACCACCTGCTTGACGTTGAGCTCGTCCGCGGCGATATCCAGCATACCGTCGTTCTGCAATTTGTAGACCGAAGACAGGTAGATGGTGGCAAGGGGTTGCCTGTTTTTGATATTGGACTTGTTGCGGCAGGCGCGGCCCAACAAAACGGCGTCGGCCACGAAGGCCATATCCTCTTCCAAAGCGCGGTCGACGTAACGCTCGCAATAGGCGGGGTATTCGGTCAAATGCACGCTGATGGGCGCGGTCTTGTCGAAATTGCACACCAAATTGCGGTAGATGCTCTCGGCCATAAAGGGCGTGAAGGGTGCCAACAGCTTGGACAAGGTGACCAACACGTGGTACAAAGTGCAATAGGCGGCCTCTTTGTCCTCGGTCATGGTCTTGCCCCAATAACGCTCGCGCGAACGGCGCACGTACCAATTGCTGAGGCTGTCCACGAAGTCCTGAATGGCGCGGGCGCTCTCGGTGATTTTGTAGGCGTCGAGGTCTTGGTCAACCTCTTTGACGAGGGTGTTCAAGAGGGACAGAATCCAACGATCGATCTGCGCCAACTTGCACTTCTCGAGGTCGTGTTGGGTGGGATCGAAGCCGTCGATATCGGCATACAGCACGAAGAACGCGTAGGTGTTCCACAAAGTGCCCATAAACTTGCGTTGGGACTCGTTGACGTTGTCGGGATGGAAGCGCGAAGGCAACCAAGGCATGCTGGCCGTGTAGAAATACCATCTGACGGCGTCCGCGCCCTGCTTGTCCAAGACGGACCACGGATCGATGACGTTGCCCTTGTGCTTGCTCATCTTGATGCCGTCCTTGTCGCAGACGTGCCCCAATACGATACAATTTTTGAAAGGCGCTTTGTCAAACAGCAAGGTCGAGATGGCTTCGAGGGTGTAGAACCAACCGCGCGTCTGGTCCACGGCTTCCGAAATGAAATCGGTGGGGAAGGTCAGCGCGAATTTGTCCTTGTTTTCGAAGGGATAGTGCAGTTGGGCGAAAGGCATACTGCCGCTATCGAACCAACAGTCCATCACCTCTTTGACGCGGCGCATCGTGCCGCCGCATTCGCAACCCCAGGTCACTTGGTCGATGTAGGGACGGTGCAATTCGATATCCTTTTGAAGACCGCCCAAGGTGCGCAACTCCTCGCGCGAACCCACGACGTGCTTCTTGCCGCACTTGTCGCAGATCCACACCGGAAGGGGCGTGCCCCAATAGCGCTCGCGCGATACCGCCCAATCCATGGCGTTCTCGAGGAAGTTGCCCATACGCCCCGAGCCGATGGTGGGGGGCATCCAATTGACGGTATCGTTGTTGGCGACCAATTTGTCCCTCACGTCGCTCATGCGAATGAACCAACCGCTACGGGCGTAATAGATGAGCGGAGTGTCACAGCGCCAGCAGAAGGGATAACTGTGCTTGTACATGGCGTCCTTGACCAATTTGCCCGAGGCGCGCAAGTCCTTGATGATGAACTTGTCGGCGTCTTTGACGAACATACCCGCGTATTCGGTGACTTCTGCGGTCAACTTGCCCGCTTCGTCCACGAATTTGACGAAAGGCAGGTTGTATTGACGGCCCACCTTGCTGTCGTCCTCGCCGAAGGCGGGCGCGATATGCACGATGCCCGTGCCGTCCGTCGTGGTGACGTAGTCGGCGTTGGTGACGAAGAACGCCTTTTCGCTCCCCTTGTAGTAGGGGAACAAAGGCTCGTACTCGGCATACTCGTAGTCCTTGCCTTTGCGCTTGTCCACGACGGTATAACTACCCTCTTCGAACAGCGAGCCGACCAAGGCCTCGGCGAGAATATAATCGCACGCTTCGGTATGAATGCGCACGTAGTCGATGTCGGCGTGCATACACAGAGCCACGTTGCTGGGCAACGTCCACGGCGTGGTCGTCCAAGCGAGGAAGTAGACGTTCTCCTCTCCCTTGACGGCGAAACGCACGTACACCGAGCGTTCCTCCACGTCTTTGTAGCCCTGCGCCACTTCGTGCGAACTGATGGCGGTGCCGCAACGGGGGCAATAGGGAACGATCTTGTGCCCCTTGTAGAGCATACCCTTTTGGTCGATCTGCTTGACCGCCCACCACACCGACTCGATATAATTGTCCTCGTAGGTGACGTAGGGATTGTCCATGTCCGCCCAATAACCGACGCGTTCGCTCATGCGCTCCCACTCGTTCTTGTACTTCCAGACGCTCTCTTTGCACTTCTTGATAAACGGCTCGATGCCGTAGCGCTCGATCTCCTGCTTGCCGTCGATGCCCAAGGCCTTTTCCACCTCGAGTTCCACAGGCAAACCGTGCGTATCCCAACCCGCTTTTCGTTCGACGTGGTAGCCCTTCATCGTGCGGTAGCGGGGAATGATATCCTTCATGACGCGCGTCAAAATATGGCCGATATGCGGCTTGCCGTTGGCCGTGGGAGGCCCGTCGTAAAAGCCGTATTCGGGCTTGCCTTCGTTTTGTCGGACGCTCTTTTTGAAGACGTCGTTCTCTTTCCAAAACTCGATGATGTCTTTTTCACGCGAGCAAAAGTCGAGTGAAGTGTCTACTTTGTCGTACATAGTTTTCTCCATTATAAATAGAATATTTATATGATAAAACTTTTATAGGCGCAAGTCAAGCGTAAAACGCCAATATGCCCACACGCAAACGCAAATTGAACGAAAAACGCGCCCGAAGCGCGTAATAAACCGCAATTCGACGTGGTTTCAACGAAAATCAACCGATACCCTTTTCGGCGAGATACAGTTCGAATAACGCTTTGGCGTGAGAATAGGCGCTGTCCGAGGCAATCTCCACGTGGCGGGCGCGGCACGCTTTGGCGAAAGTCAGCGTTTCCTTGCCCTTTTTGAGCAGCATATCGGCGTCCGCCCAATCGCAGTCGAACGCATACCGCAACGCCTCGGCGATCTCCGCGAGGTAACGCTGCGTTTTTTCCAAATGCAGAGTGACTACGGTCTTGCCCTCGAAATACTTGACGAGGTCGGGCACCAAATCGGATATGCGCGGCGCGATAGCCACCGCCGACTTGATGGCCACGTCGATTTCCAACAAATCCGATTGATAGACGTAGGTCGTATAGCGGTCGACGGGCTTGCCGCCTACGGTGTGCAACGCGCACAGTTCGTAGGGCTGCAACTTGTCCTTGGACAGCGAACGAATGTACAAAAATACGTGCTCGCCCTGTAGCCGCTTCACGCCGCCCGTTTCGCCGTCCATGGCGAAAGACAACTGCACCAATTCGGTCGTGTCTTCCACCGCCTGCGGCTCGACGCGGTACCGCGCGGGCGGGGGCAAGGGCTTCAGCAACTCGGCGACTTTGGCCTTGTCTATCGTGCAACGATAGACGGTTTTGGCAAAGACGTTGAAGGACTCGGTGCGTTCGTTGTAGAACACCCTGCCGCGCACCAGGAATTGTCCGTCCGTCACCGACTGCAGGGGGCACTTTTCGTCGTTTGTATTGAACAGTACGCGCATGCTGTCCGTGCCGTCGTTGAGCACGAACGTATAGTGATATTTGTAGAAGCGGCGCTTTGTCTCCTCGCCTTCCTTGGGCTCTTGCGGCTCGTATTCCTTGACGCGAATATCGCTCAATTCTCCACACACGGCCGCGCGTTCCTGTGCCTGACGCACATAGTGAATCATCAAGGGCAAGCGGCTGTATTCGCTCTTGACGCCGCACAAATACTTGATATCCGCCACGGGTACGACGGTAAACAGCGCGGACGAATTGTCGGCCTGCTCTTCCTCGACCACCGCGTCCGTCACCTCTATCTCGACCTTCGCGGGCATAATGAATGCGTCCGTCAAGTCGGTCTCGACCGCTCGCACGAACCCCCTCTCCTCGGCGTATTGCTTGATGGATTGGGGCATATACACCGTGCACTCGATGCGGTCGGACGTCACCTGCACGTCCACCGTGTCCATCATGACGTTGGCAGCGATAAAGGGAAAGGTGACGGCGACGTATTCGGTCAACCGTCTTTGAACCAAGTCCGCGCTGACCAACAGGCGCTCGAAATGGAAATTGAACGTGACTTTTTTGACGATTTGACCGAAGAACGCGCGCAGGTCTTTGATGACCGCGTTGTCGAAATTCTCGTACTTGTCGTCGCGCACGTAGATATAGACGTTGGCCGTCCGCGTCTCGGTGTTGACGTCCACGTTTTTGATGCGCAAGTAGTCGTATTTACCTTCGGTAAAGGCGTAAAACAGAGAAGAAAATCTATCCATTGGTCATCTCCTCGATATAGCGCCGCAAGGTAACGAGCACGTCGGCGTTGTCGACTGTGCCCACCTTTTCGCCTTTGACGAACAGCACGGATCTTTCGCGGCCGCCCGCAATGCCGAGGTCGGCCTCTTTGCCCTCGCCCAAGCCATTGACCACGCAACCCATCACGGCCACAGTCAAGGGCTTGCGGATATCCTTGGTAAGGTCGCGCACTTGGGCGGCTACCGCCACCACGTCGAACTCCGTCCTGCCGCACGTCGGGCAGGAAATGACGTTGACGAAATCGCGCCTAAGCCCCACCGCACGCAACAATTCGACGCCCGCTTTGACCTCTTCGACGGGGTCGGCCGTCAGGCTCACGCGAATGGTATCGCCCACGCCCGACAAGAGCAAGCCGCCGATGGCCGAATAGGACTTGGCCAAGGCCGACTCGCCCGCGCCCGCCTCGGTAACGCCCAAGTGCAAGGGATAATCCGCGCGGTCGTGGAGCGCCATATAGGCGTCGAACGTAGTCTTGGCGTTAGAAGATTTGACGGACAGGCAAATATCTTTCAATCCGTATTTTTCAAACTGGCGCGCCTCGTCGAGGGCGACCGTTACCATTTTCTCGGCAAGGGTATCGCCCGTAGCATCGGTGGGCAAAGAGCCTGCGTTGACGCCTATACGCACGCCTATGCCTTTGGCGACGCACGCTTCGGCCACCGCCTTGACGTGATCTTCCCCTTGCAGATTGCCGGGGTTGACGCGCACCTTGGCCGCGCCCGCCTCTACGGCGGCCAACGCCAGCCGATAGTCGAAATGAATGTCCGCCACGATGGGCACGGGGCTCTCGGCGCACAGCCTGCGGAAAGACTCCACCGCCCCGCGTTCGTTGAGCGTCACGCGGACGATATCCGCGCCAGCTCGGTACAGACGATTGACTTGGGACAAGGTGGCGTCAAAGTCCGCCGTGCGGGTATTGGTCATACTCTGCACGGTAACGGGGGCGCCCCCGCCTATGGGTACGGTCTTGATATCGAATCTTCTCGTCATTCGTCTTTCTCCGATGATAATGCAAAGCATTATCAAATTCGCATTTATCTATCGCTTTCCACGATGCCTACGCGTCAAAACAATTTGGCTATCATGCCCAAATTGAGTATGTCAAACAATATGGTCGCGCCGAACAACAGGATAAGGCCGACAAAGTGAATGATCGCCTCTACCTTGCGCGGTATGGGCTTGCCGCGTATCCATTCGATGACGGTGAACACCACGCGCGAGCCGTCCAACGCGGGCAGCGGCAATACGTTCATAATGGCGATATTGGCGCTCATCATACCCAAAAGCACCAAGATACTGCGGAAGCCGCCCGTCGCCACGCTGCTGGCGATGATGCCAACGGTGGTGATGGGGCCGCCCAAATTGCCCTTGACGGCGACCAAACCCGTGAACATACCGCCTATGGTCTGGAAGAGGAACACGACCACCTGCACGCAGAACACCACGCCGTAGGCAAAAGACTGCCAAAATCCCGCGCGATAACTGACGTACGAGGTCATGATGCCTATGCCGCGATAGGTCGTCACGTTGCCGTCCGCGTCCGTGGAATAGTATTGGCCGAGGTAGCCCGTCACTTTGACCTTTTCCCCTTTGCTGAACACGACGCCTTTGCCCACGAATTGGGGCTTGACATTGCGCAATACGGTCATTTCCACGGGACCGTCGTCGAGGTCTTTGACAATGCCCGCCACGTTGGAATCCACCAAAGTATACACGTTTTTGCCGTTGATTTGGTAGATGATATCCCCCTCTTCGAGGGTGAACTTCACGCCCTCCTCGACGGGCGCGTTGAACTTGGCCACGGCGGGCAAGGTATATCCGTAGATACAAAAGGCCACGGTCAAGATCAAAAAGGCGGAGATAAAGTTGAACGTGACGCCCGCCAGCAATACCAAAATGCGCTTCCACGGTTTCTGCGCATTGAACGCGCCCTCTACCGTGCTGTCCTTGTCCTCTCCCTCGAAGGCGCAAAAACCGCCCAACGGAATCAAACGGATGGAAAAGATTTCGCCGTTTTTCTTTTTGTGCTTGATAAGGGGCGGCCCGAACCCGATGGAGAACTCGTTTATCTTGAATTTGAGCAATTTTCCCACGGAATAATGCCCGAACTCGTGCACGACGATCATCACCATCAAGGTCAACAGCGCCACGATAATATATCCGATTGTCGTAAAGACGGACTTGGCGTCCGCCATCAATAATGCTAACATAATCCTTCCTTCGCCGTTTGCGCCGCTTCGGCGTAGATACGCCACACGTCCGCAAGGTCGCGCACGTTGCCGTCGAACGCGTCGACAGCACGTTGTAATATTGTATGTATGCCGCCCAAGGGGATATGCCCGTCGAGGAAGGCTTTGACCGCCGCTTCGTCCGCGGCCACCGCCGCCACCGCTTTGGCGGTAGATTGCGCTGAGGCGTCCACTACGCAACGGAAAGCGGGATAACGCGCCTCGTCCAACCCCTCGAAGGTAAGCGAACGCCCGACCAGATCCAACGCGCTCACCAAAGACGGGCGACGCGCGGGATACAGCAAGGCGTATTGAATGGGCAACCGCATATCGGGCACGCCCAACTGCGCTTTGACCGAATTGTCCCGCAACTCCACCATGCTGTGCACGACGCTCTCGCGGTGCACCAATACGTCGATATCCTCGTACGGCACGTCGAACAGATAATGCGCCTCCACCACCTCGAAGGCCTTGTTGACCATGGTGGCGCAATCCACCGTTATCTTGTCGCCCATGGCCCAATTGGGGTGCGCCAGCACCTCGCGGGGCGTGGCGAGGGGCAATTTATCCAAAGGATAATCCCGCAACGCGCCGCCCGAAGCCGTGAGAATGATGCGCTTGATATCGCGGTAGCGATTGCCCTCGAGGCTCTGCCATACCGCGCTGTGCTCGCTGTCCACGGGCAGCAAAACGCCATTGGACGAAATGACGGCGTCCATGACGAAACGCCCGCCGCACACCAAACTCTCCTTGTTGGCCAAACACACGATTTTGTCGCGGTGCAGGGCCGCGAGCGTAGGCTTGAGCCCGCTCAAACCGCCCACGGCGACCACCAATATATCGTAATCGCCTTCGGCGGCGTAGCGCACCAAGGCGTCCTCGCCCGAATAGACGGTGCCTTCGCACTCTATATTTTGCGTAAAAACGAGGGTTTTAACCCCGAATTGCCGCGCTTGCTCTTGCATAAGGCGCGTGTTCGTATGACAAGACAGGGCGCACGCCGACAATTCGTCCGCGTGTGCGCGTATCACCTCGAGGGTCTGCCGCCCCACCGAGCCGGTGCTACCCAATACGGCTACTTTTTTCATGCGACGATAAGATTGTAGACGGTGAAGAACAAATAGACGATGGGCATAGCGAAAATCACGCTGTCCATACGGTCCATCACACCGCCGTGCCCGGGGAAAATCTTGCCATAGTCCTTGATGCCGACCTGCCTCTTGATCCAACTGGCCGCGAGGTCGCCCGCCATACCGGCGATCATCACCAAAACGCTGAGAAGCGCATACAGCAATATGCTCACCCACAACTTGTCGCTAAGCGCCGTGAGCCCAATATTGTTGAAACCGTCGAAGACGTGAAACACGTCGAACAAAAGCATAACGGCCGCGCCCGCAATCAAGGCGCCCGCCACACCGCCGTAGAGACCTTCGACCGACTTCTTGGGGCTGATGGTGGGGCACAATTTGCGCTTGCCGAACTTACTGCCTACGAAGTAGGCGGCGGCGTCCGAAGCCAAAGGCACCGCCAGCATCAACAAAATGGCCAGCAAGTTGCCCGCGCGCAGGTTGACGGCCATGATCATGGCCACGAAAACGCAAGGATATACGATATTGAGGACGGTCAGTCCCAAATCGGTGAGCGAATGCGTGTGCTTGAAGGTGAATATGCCCAACGCCACGCACGCGGCTACGGCGGTGGCTATCATGATACCTTCGGTATAGAAGAACCAAAACAGGGGATAGACCGCCACGAAAAAGACGATAAGGGGCGCGAGCATCACGTTGTGCCCGCCCGAGCGAAGAGCCTTGTACATCTCCAATCCGCCCATCACGATGAAGAACATACCGATGAGATCGAAAGAATGCACGCTCAGCGTGCGGAAATACAGCAAAAACGTGAGCATTACGCCCAAAAGGCACAGGCCCGTCAGCAGGCGTTTGAGCCCCGAGGACATACCTTTCTTCGGTTTCGGTTCGCTCGTAGCGGGCGCGGGGACCGAGGCGACCGTATCCGCCGCTCTCTCTTCCGTCTCTCGTTCTTCGCCGATATTCGTCACTTCTTTTTCGTTTTCGTTCATACCCTATACTAACCAAATGGTACGCCCGCAAGCGTACCACTATCGAATGCTATTCGTTCGGAGCCGAATTACACGCTGGTGATCTCGGTCTCCTTTTCTTTGAACATCGCGTCTACTTTGGCGATGTAGTTCTGCAACATCTTGTCGACGTCCTTCTCGATATTCTTGACGTCATCCTCGGTGATGACGTTGTCCTTTTTGAGTTTTTTGGTCAACTCGTTGGCGTCGCGGCGCGCGTTGCGCAACATGACTTTGGTGTTTTCGGCACCCTGCTTGATCTCTTTGACCAACTGCTGTCTTCTCTCCAAGGTCAACTCGGGGAACACCAAGCGAATGACTCTGCCGTCGTTGGAGGGCGTGATGCCGATGCCCGAATCCAAAATGGCTTTCTCCACGTTTTTGAGCAAAGAATTATCCCACACGGAAATGACGATCATACGCGCCTCGGGCACGTTGATATTGCCCACCTGATTGAGGGGCACGTCGCTGCCGTAGGCGGACACGCGCACTTTGTCCAACAGGTGCGGATTGGCTCTGCCGCAACGCACTTGTTGCAGTTGATATTGATAGGACTCCACGGCCTTATTGAGGTCTGTCTCGAATTTGTCGAACAATTCCAACACTTCCAATATATCGTAGTTTTCCATAAAGCAAACTCCTTTTTGTTATATTCTACATTTGATTATAGCATTAAACTTCGAATTTGACAAGAATATTTTACAAAACGTTGACATAATCGACCGAAGACCGCCATTCGGCGAAAATATCACGATATTCGGCCTTGACGACGCCCTTGGCGAGATTCATAGTAAGGGTGATGATATTTTTGCGCGGCGTAACGTAATCGCGCATGACGATATTGACGGCTTTGGCTTTCTCGGCGGGCAACGTGAGCAAATAGTCGTTCATATTGTCGGCGTGCGACACCTCGCGATAGGCAGGGCCGAACACGTACAGTCTATCGGTCAACTGCCCCTGCAACACGAACAACCCGCCGTTGCTCTCCTCGTATTGCCGCCAATACACGGGCAGACAATCGGCAATATACTTCGCGGACGATTGGGTATTGTATTCGGTAACGTAGTAGGAATGCAACGCGGCGTCGGGGCGGCGGCCCGCGTCGTCGTCGCGCAGGAACACCCAATCCGTCTGCTCGTATTGACCGCGCCTTCCCCAAAACACGAGGCACTTGCCGCGACAGTCGGCGAGGCGCAACGATTTGACAAAAGTCAAATCGTCCATATCGGTATCGTTGTGCACGGCCAAGTCGGACAACGCGCTCTCGACGACGTTGAAAGTCGACTTTTGGGCGTCTACTACGTCTTCGTTGAAGAAATGTTGGAAGTCCAGCACCACGAACTCGCTGGGGTTATTGGTCAAAAAAACGCGTATATCGCTCAAAATCGGCAAGAAATCCACGCCCAACATATCCGCGTGGAAAATGCGCAAAGTGCCCTCGTCGTCCGCCACTCTCAGGTCGAAATAGCGCGTGCCGCAAGCCAACTGCTCTGCAATCGACGTGTTTTGCGTTTGATACGCCCACATCATATCCATACAGCCCGCGTCGTGCGAGCCGCCCATCGCTATATTCGTCACGAGGGTATCGTCCTCTATCGCTTGCATCCAATTGACGAGGGACAATCCGTTTTGGGGCTCGGGCGCCGTGCTGCCGTCCGTATAGATGGCCGACATGGTGTACATGGCAAAAGCCGCCATAGCCGTAGCCAAAATCAACCTGCCCAGCAAGGACAGAATGCACATCAGTACGACCAACAAAACTCTTTTGGCTTTCATACGCGACTCCTTTTGACACCTCATTATACCAAAATCAACCGATATTTTCCATATTTTTTCAAAATCTTAATAGATTTTTACAAAAGGCGCGTTCACGGGCGCAAAAGAAAAGGGGAACGCGCATGGGCGGTTCCCCTATTCAACGTATCGAAATCGAAACTATCTATACACAGTATAGATAATCAATGCAGTAAGGTGCCGATTTTCTCCCCCGTGACGGCGCGCTTGATACTGTCTTTTTCGGACAATCCGAAGAGCACCACGGGCATACCGACGTCCTGACAAATGGCCACGGCCGCGGCGTCCATCACCTGGAGGTTTTGCGCGAGGTAATCGCGATAGGTTATCTCGTCCAACTTCTTGGCGTTGGGGTTTTTGCGGGGGTCGCTGTCATAAATGCCGTCGATATTCTTGGCGAGCAGCATCGCGTCCACCCCGATCTCGGCGGCACGCAAAGCCGCGCCCGAATCGGTGGAGAAGAAGGGGTTGCCCGTACCGCAGGCGAACAACAGCACGTTGCCCTCCTCGAGGTATTCGACCGCTTTGCGTTGGTCGTACAACTCGCCTACCTTGTCGATGCGGAAAGCGGTCATCAACTTGCACTTGACGCCCGCTCTGAGCAAAGCGTCCTCGAGGCAAAGCCCGTTGACGGCGGTAGCCAACATGCCCATATAATCGGCGGTCGGTCTGTCCATCTCGCGCCCTTCGCGGCCGCGCCAAATATTGCCGCCGCCCATCACGACGCCGAGTTCGACGCCCATACCGTATATGGCTTTGAGTTCTTCTACCGTCTTGGCGATAATGTCCTGGTCGAAGATATTTTCGGCCGAACTCAACGCCTCGCCGCTCACTTTGATCAAGATGCGTTTATACTTCAATTCCATAGCGCACTTCCTTTGAAAAAAAGAGGGACAAGCCCTCTTTCTTCCCTTGAAAACGATTACTTGTTGACGGAGTCAACAGCCTTTTGGATCTCGTCCGCAAAGGTGTCGGCTTTCTTTTCCAAACCTTCGCCCATCACGAAGCGCACGAAGCGGCGGATGGTGATCTTCTCGCCGATGGAGGCGATGGTCTCGTTGAGGTATTGTTGGATGGTCTTGTCGGCGTCTTTGACGAACTTTTGGTCGAGCAAGCAGAAGTCCTCGTAATACTTCTTGATGCGACCTTCCACCATTCTGTCGATAATCTTCTCGGGCTTGCCTTCGTTGAGGGCTTGCACACGGAGAATTTGCTTCTCATGTTCCAACACTTCTTGGGGCACTTCGGCCTCGGAAACGTAGATGGGGTTGGCGGCGGCGATTTGCAACGCGATGTCGTGCACGAACGCTTTGAAGTTGTCGGCACGCGCAACGAAGTCGGTCTCGCAGTTGACTTCGACCAACACGCCGATCTTGCCGCCCATGTGAATGTAGCTGTCAACCACGCCTTCGCTGGCTACGCGGCTCTCTTTCTTCTTGGCGGTGGCCATGCCTTTCTCGCGCAAGATCTCGATGGCTTTTTCCATATCGCCGTCGGCTTCGGTCAGGGCCTTTTTGCAATCCATCATGCCTACGCCGGTCTTCTCTCTCAATTCTTTTACGTCATTAGCGGTGAAACTCATATCTTCCTCCTATTATTCTGCGTCTGCGTCGGCGTCGGCGTCGACGTCACTCTCGGTTGCTTGCTCAGTGGCCGCGGCCGCGTCGAACGACACGCCCTCTTTGCCTTCGATGACGGCGTTGGCGATAATGGAAGTCACCAACTTGACGGCACGCACGGCGTCGTCGTTGCCGGGGATAACGTAGTCGATGGGATCGGGATCGCACTTGGTGTCGACCAAGGCCACGATCTTGATGCCGAGTTTCTTGGCTTCGGACACGGCGATGTGCTCTTTCTCGACGTCAACGATGAAGATGATGTCGGGCAGACCGCCCATGTTCTTGATGCCGCCCAAGTTCTTCTCGAGGTCGTCGCGCTCTTTCAGCAAATCGCTGGCCTCTTTCTTGGAACGAAGGCTCAACTCACCCGAAAGCTCCATATTGGTGATCTCTTTCAAGCGATCGATACGGGTTTTGATGGTTTTCCAGTTGGTCAAGGTACCGCCCAACCAACGCTCGTTGATGTAGAACATACCGCAACGCTCTGCTTCCTCGCGGATGGCGTCCTGCGCCTGCTTCTTGGTGCCGACGAACAAGACTTTCTTGCCGTTGTCGGCGGCCAACGTGTCGCGCACGAAAGCATAAGCCTTTTCGATTTGGTCCACGGTCTTCTCGAGATTGATGATGTGGATACCGTTACGAGCCGTGTAAATGTACTGATTCATCTTGGGGTTCCAAGTGCGGGTCTGGTGACCGAAGTGTACGCCGGCTTCCAACAAATTTTGCATGATAACTACTGCCATTTTTTTATCCTCCTGTTTTTTTCTTCCCTCGGGTATGGCTTCTAAAACCGAAATTGGCAACAGTCGAAACCTAAGCCCAAGGTGCTAATCTTGGGTAATAATATCATAGATTGCCCCATTAGGCAACCGTTTGAAACAACTTTTTCGCAACAAAATATAATATATTTTATCTAAACACCTTCCCGCGTCAGTCCTCGTCGTCGCCTGAACCGCAACCGGGGCAACCCTCGCACACGCCGTTGCACCCTTCGCGCTCCACGTTGGTGGCCCACTCCACGTAGATGGCGTAGACCGTGTCCAAAATATCGTCGTCCTCTTCGGGGATAATGGTAACGGTGTCCGACTGTCCGTCGTCGATCATCTCGAAGATGGCGCAGGAGTCCTCGTCCAATCCGGGGTACTTATCCAAAGGATGCATGATGACGTAGTGCTTGTCCTCGTAGGGGACGTGCAACACGATCTCGAACGTGTGTTTTTTGCCCGATTCGTCCGTCAACTCGATGGTTTCGACGCCGTCTTCCGTTTGCATGATATCACTTTCTTCGTTTTTCATAATCGTTGATTCCTCCTAATGTCTGTCTAAATAGCAACGCAAAATGATGGTTGCCGCTACTTTGTCAATGACGTCTTTGCGCTTCTCGCGCCGCACGCCCTGCTCGATCAAAACGCGCTCGGCGGTCACCGTGGTCAGCCGCTCGTCCTGATAGTCGATGGGCAGGTCGCTATGCTTCGCCAAACACGCGGCGAACGCCCGCGTTTTCTCCACGCGCACGCCCTCCGTGCCGTCCATATTGATGGGTAACCCGAGGACGAATTTATCCACCCCGCGCTCCTTGGCCAAAGCAGCGATATAGGCGCAATCGGCCTCTTCGTCGTTCTTCTTGCGCACGTAGGTTTCCAACGGGTTGGCGGTGATGCCCAAAGGGTCGGAGACGGCCAAACCGATACGCACGTCGCCTATGTCCAATGCCAATATTCTCATCCTTTGTTCCTCTTGATTTTCTTCGCTCGTATAAGCGTCTTTTCCTCTCCGTTTTGCGAGGGCACGTAAAACTCGGCGTCTTTGAGACTGTCGGGCAAATACTGCTGCTCCACCCAGCCGCCGAACGAATGGGGATACTTGTATCCCTCGACGCGTTCGGACTTGTAATTGGGGTCGCGCAAGTACATGGGCACGTTGTCGTCCCGCGTTTTGACGGCCGCATCGGTCGCCGCCGCCAACGCCTCCACCACCGAATTGCTCTTGGAAGACTCGCTGACGTAGATGATGGCCTCGGCCAACGGAATGCGCCCTTCGGGCAGACCGATATTTTGGAAAGCGTGCATCGCCGACACGGCCACGACCAACGCCTGCGGATTGGCCATGCCCACGTCCTCGGCGGCGTGAATGACCACGCGGCGACAAATGAGCATGGGGTCGCACCCCGCCTCGATCAATCGCTCGGCCCAATACAGTGCGGCGTCCGCATCCGAGCCGCGCATACTCTTGATGAACGCCGAAATGAAGTCGTAGTACATACTTTCGTCCACCGAAAGCGCGGGCTTTTGAATGGATTGCTCGGCAATCTCGATGGTGACCTCTGTCTCCCCGTCCGCATTGAGGGGCGTGGTGAGAACGGCCAACTCCAACGCGTTGAGCGCGGTGCGCAAATCGCCCGCCGCCGCCCAAGCGAAATGACGCAAAACCTCGTCGGACACTTTGGGACGATAGTCCGCAAGCCCCTCTTTGGCGGTCAACGCGCGGCGCATGGCCAGAATGACGTCCTCGTTGGAGAGGGGTTTAAACTCGAAAATGCGGCAACGCGACACGATGGCCTTGGTCATGGAAACGTAGGGATTCTCGGTCGTGGAACCGATGAAAATGATGTCGCCCGCCTCGATGGCGCCCAACACGCAGTCGGACTGCGCCTTGTTCCAGCGGTGGCATTCGTCCAATACCAAATAGGTGCGCTTGCCGTACATACGCAACCTGTCTTTGGCCTCGTCGATGACGCGCTTGGCGTCCGCGACGCCCGAAGACACGGCGTTGAGCTGCTCGTAATGGGCGTTGGTGGATCGAGCGATGATATTGGCCAACGTGGTCTTGCCCGTCCCCGGGGGGCCGTAAAAAATGCAACTACCCAACCTGTCCGCCTGAATGGCGCGACGCAAAAGCGTGCCCTCGCCTACCAGGTGGCGTTGACCTACGAAGTCGTCCAAAGAGGACGGACGGAGCCGCACGGACAAGGGGCGCGGCGCATTGTTTTGCATACAATCGAACAAATCCATAGTGCAAATATTATCATAGCACAAACCCCCGATTTTGGCAATGATTTTGCGCGATTTCTCCTAATTGCACCGTTTCGTCGTGCAAACGACGTGTTTCGTGGCGTCCTCGGGCAACAAACAGCGCTTCTCTTCGCCGTCTACCGTCAAAGATTCTTCTTCGCCGAAGCGAAAATAGATATGAAAGGTCTGCCCCCGCCATAGATAGCGCAATTCGGTATCGCCGAGCGCTTTGGGCAGTCTGGGGTGCACCGTAAGCGTGTTGCGGCATACCCGCACGCCGTAGAACCACTCTACTATCAGCATAATCGCCCACGCGGCCGAGCCCGTGTACCAAGTCCAGCCGCCCGCGCCCGTATATCCATCGGCCGTATATACGTCCGCCGCCAATACGTATGGCTCTACGCCGTACGCAACGGCCGCGCGTTTGCCCGCGCACTTTTCTATGGGGTTGAGCAACCGCAACAGTTCGTAGGCGTACTCCACTTCGCCCACCTCGACCAAGGCCAAACAATACCACAGCGCCGCGTGCGTGTACTGCCCGCCGTTTTCGCGTATCCCTTTGGGATAATCCGCGATATAACCCACCTTGTCTTGGGGTGCGAAAGGGGGCGCAAACAGGCGTATCAACCCGTTTTCGTAGTCCACCAACCGCTTGGCCGTCTGCAATGCGAGCCGCGCCATATCCGGCTCCACCGCACCCGACAACGCGCCGAAAGCCTGCGTCATAAGGTACAATGCGCAATCCCCGTCGCCACCGCCTACGGTGCGCCCGTCGTCCGTCGTGTAGGCAAAAAATCTGTCCTTGACGAACGCCTTTCTGACGCCGTGGCGAAGCCGCGCGAGTCGCTTGTCGAACAGTTCGCTCTCCCCCTCGAACAGACTTTTCGCTCGCTCGATCACCCGATAGGCGAACATACTCAGCCATACGCTTTCGCCCTCGCCCAATAGCCCGATGGCGTTGACGCCGTCGTTCCAATCGCCCCCGTACACCAGCAGTAAATCGTGCTTGCCGAAGCGCAGTACGCTCGTCGCGGCGCGGCGCAAGTGCTCGCGCATCGTATATTTTTCGCGGCTGACGGTGGGCGTTTCGTAGCGCGAAGGCACGCCTTTGCCGAGCGGTTCGGACAGCAAAAACGGTACTCGTTCGTCGAGGAACGCGCGGTCTTCGGTCATATCGAGATAGCGGCACGCCGCCCATACGAGGAACAGCCTGTCGTCCGTGATTTGGGTGCGCACCCCCGTATTGGGTTCGTGCCACCAATGCATCACGTCCCCTTCGGCGTATTGATGCGCGGCGAAGTGCAATAAAAGCCGTCGCGCCGCGCCCTCGTCGTACGGCATATAGGCCGCGATATCCTGCAGTTGGTCGCGGAAGCCCCACGCGCCCCCGCATTGATAGTAGGCGGTCTTGGCATGTAGACGACTGTGCACGAGTTGGCGCCACGCCCCCTCTAAGAGATAGTCGAGAGGCCTTGCGCCCACCACTCCGTAGGGAACGGTCAATTCGTAGACGGCGTTGCCTTTGGGCTGTCCTTCCGCGAGATAAAAGGTCACGCGTTTGCGTTGGGCCGCGCCGCCCACCAAGTCGAACGCGTCCTCGACGGGCGCTTCCCCGTGGACGAGGGCGTACAAGTCCTTTACGCTCGTATATATTTCGCCTTGACTCACCGCGAACGTCATCGTCTGACGGGTGCGGGCGTTTTCCACGACGGCGGCGTGCTCGGTCCTCTTTTTGAGATAGCAATTCTCGTTGGGTCGCCAATCGAGCAAAGGCACGAAGTCGAGATAGAGCCACAACTCGCCCGTCTGCTCTACGTCGACGCGTATCTTGTTGCCCGCGATGCGATAGGTGGCTTCAACCCGATTGTCGCCGATAATCGTGCAAAAACGCGTAAAATCCTTGCCGTGCGTGCACAGAGAATAGCGCGCGTCGTTCAATCGATAATGCGCCGCTCCGTCCGTCGCGCCCAAAATATGCGTAGGCAAGTCGTTCATAGGATCGTTGCGCCAATAGGTCAACTTGTTTTGGCGGCTGTTGCGCCCGAAAAAATAGCCGCCCCCGTTCTCGGTGAGCACGAACCCGATAGCGCCGTTTGACACCACGTTTGCGTAGGGCATACGCGTTGCGCGGTCCACGGGGCGCACCGCATACGCGCCGCCCGCGACGAAAGTACCCTCGCCCGTCACCCAAACGGGGGTGGGCATCGCAGGTCGCGCCGAAGGGGAAAACCGCCGCCTTGCCCAGCGTGCGCCGCGCGGCGTAAACGCCGCCCCTACGTCAACGAGCCTCGCGGCGACTTGGGCGACCAACGCGCCCTGCCTATCCTCGGACGGGCGGAACATACGCACGTCGGCCACCCCCTCGCACAGCCTGACGACGAGCGCATTGGTCAAATTCTCACGAAAATTCGTCGTGTAAGGCAACACCCGCACGCCGTCCGCGCCGCCCAACTGCGCCGCCACCCGCTCCTCGTTGTCCAACAAGACCGAAGCGAGCGCGGGCGCCACTTGGTCGTCCGCGTATTTGTCGAACACCCGCGCCGCCGAGGACAAACACTCGGAAAGTCCGTAATAATCGGTAGCGTGCGTCAGGTATATCGTCTTGTGCGCGGCCGCGCATTCGGCCGCACTACCCGTCGCCTTGCCGCAACACAAATAGACGCGCGCCGAGCCATTGGGCGGCACGACCACCCGCCCCGTAGCGGCAAAACAGGGATAGAGCACCGCGCCCTCGTGCGGATACTCGCCGTCAAAGCAGTCGAACGCCTCGCGCGGCAAAAAGTTGCGATGGGGAAAGTTGCGCCGATTGGTTTCGTACCGCACGGCGTCAAGCCCCTGCACGTCGACAAACACGCGGGACTTGCATTCGCCCCCTTCCTCGCGCCACGCCGACACGCCCTCCGCTATGGCGGTGCGCACGAACATATTGCGGTAGGCGGCGTGCGACAACGCGCCCCCCTCGTCCGTCAACGTCAACGGGAAATAGACGGCAACGCGATAGACCTCGGGCACATCGGTGGGATTGTCTATGCGCAGGTCGCGTACTTCGGTCTGTCCGTCGGGCGAAAGGCGCACGGTTTCGGACGTGGCGTAGGTCAGGTTGCGATAGACGACCGCGCCGCCCTCCACCTCGAACGCGTACTCGGCGCCCACGTCCGTCACCTCGGGATAGGGGCTGAATAGGCGCCCGTCCGAGACTCTCTCCACCAACACGAAGCGTTCGGCCGCGTAATTCTTGCCAATGGCAAGTCCGTCGACCAAATCGCGTCCGATATGCAATTCCTGCCGCCCGTCCGAAAGATATACGCCTTTCATTTCGCCCGACGATAGAACGTGCGCCGCGCGGACGGGGTAGGGATAGACGAAGCGCTTGGGCGCGAAGACGGCGGTGGGCGTGCGCTTGACCGTGCGGAAAGGTCGTCTGCCCTCTTCGCCCCGCTCGTTGGCAAGCAGCAGGGCGCACTCCATACGCGCGTTGCGCATGAACAAGCGCGATATCGCATTGTCGCATACGGCGTTGCACAAAGCGGCCAAAGTCATGCCTTGATGGTGCGCCATGTACGCCTCGACGACGCGATTGCCCTCCACCGCCTCGTAAAAGCCGTACGCCCCGTAGGCGCCTCTCTCCTTGAGTCGCAACAGGTTTTGGAAGGCAGCCTGCGGATAATAGGCGGCGGTCAACGCCGAAGCGTAGGGACTGACGACCTCACCGCCGCAATCGGGATGCATAGCCAAGGCCTCGATGCCGTTGGCTTGGTAACGATAGCGCATTTGGTCGTTGAAGGCGTAGTAGCAACTCTCGGATATGCCGTACACCCCATCCACGGGCGAATGCGCTTGCATACGCGCGGCATTGCGTTCGCTGCGGTGCAAAAGACTGCCCACGGGGGGCGTCACGAACACGCGCGGCAACAAATATTCAAACGCCGTGCCGCCCCAACTGACGAGAGTATTGCCGCCGTAGCGCACGCACGCGCGACTCAATCCGTAATAGGCCTTGACGGGCAACCCCTCTGCCGCCGCCAGATAGTAGGCAAGGCGTGCCTCGGACGCCAGCGTATCGTAATAACCTTCGTTTTTGCCCTCGTCCACGCGACGAACGATAGACAACATATTGCGGTCGAAATCGAAAAATTCGGCAAACGAAGCACCGAGAAAGGGGCGGCACAATTCGACGATATCCCGCCGTCCCTCTTCGATGGCAAGTTGCTCGGCGCACAGCACGCACGCCATAAAGTTGGCGCTGTCCACCGTGGACACCACCCGCTCCAATACGCGGCCGTCTACCCCGTACCAATTATACAAATGCCCCTGCCATCGCTCCAATTCGCCTATGCGCGCAAGCACGGTTTTCAGCCGCTCCCACCCGTCCGGCGCAAGTTGGGAGACGATGGCCGTCACCTCGGCCAAGACGGCGAACCCCATATCCGTGGGCGAGGTCATATCCTGCCCGCCGGGGATGGGGCGCACCTGCAAATTGTCCTTTATCAGGCCGTGCGGCGCGTTGTCAACGAAATAGCGATAGGTGCGGCGCATAACGTCGACGACTTCGCGCGAGTACTTGGCGGGCACTTGCGGCACGCGTAGTTCGCGCTCGTCCGCCACCCACAAAACCGCGGTAAGCGTAAAAGCCATATAAACGACAAACCATAGGTTAAAGGAAAGCAACGCCAACATAATCGCCCCCACGGCACTCGGCAAAAAGGCGACGAGATAGCGACCGAATCCGCTCTTTTTCTGCGTGGTAAAAAAGGGTTTCCACACGAGCATATTGCGCCCGGCAATCGAACCGAACGCCGTCGTGCAAAACGTGAAAAATCCGTCTATTGCCCAAAAGGGCAATAAAACGAGGTTCTCGACGATTTGCAATAGGACGTACCCCACTTCGCCGAGCGCGTACCGCAGGCGTTTGCTCTCCCAAGAATAGATGGCGCCGAGCAAGGACGGCAAGAAGGGCGCGAGGTAGTAGCCTACCCCCAACAGAGCGAGATACAAAGAGCCGCGAAGCGCGCCCAAAAACACCATCGACAAAGCGAAAAACGGGCGCAACACGGATAGGATATTCTCCCAGATCACGGCTTTGTAAACGGGCGCGATGCCGTTGAGCCGCTTGCCCCGCCGCCCCTTGACGACGGGCGCGAGATAGGGAGCCAAAAGCAAGTCGCCGCGCTGCCATCTGGCGGTGCGCGCGCGGTCGGCGAGGAAGGTATTGGGCACGTCCTCGCAGACGACCTGCCGCAAGCGCCCCGACGAAAGTATCGCCCCCTCGATGACGTCGTGGCTGAGAATACGCTCGTCGGGAAAAGCGTCCCGCAACTTGGCGAGATAGGCGTCGATGCGCACGATGGCCTTGCCCGAATAAATCGCCCGCCCGAACGCGTCGGCGTAGAAGTCGCCGTCTACGGGATACGCGCCCTCTTCGCGGTAGCGGGCGTAGCGCAAACCGTAACGCCTGCCGACCGAAGCCACGCGGTAGCGGGCGTCGAAGGTCATCAAATCGTAGCGCCGATTGGCGGGGTGCAGCATACGGTTGACCGCATCCAATACGCCCAGAGGCATCAAACGGCTGTCGTCGTCCAACAGCACCGCCAACTTGCACCCTTGGGGCGTGTAGGACTTATAGACGAACTTGGACGAGTCCCCGGTTTGCAAGGCTTCGAAATAGTCCATAATGGCGCCGCGCTTTCGTTCCCATGCGACGTACCTGTCCCCGTCGGGCACGCGCTTGCGCACCGCGTAGCACAAGCCGTCCTCGCGGGCGTAGGCCTTGACGGCGGCAAGCAGAGTTTCGTCTTTCTCCGTCCAAGGCGCATCGGCCTTGGCGAAGTCGATAAGTAGGCAATAGTGCAAATTGCGCTTGGGTGAATTGTGGGACAAAGCGCGCAGTCGACGCACGGCTTCGGCCAAGTCCTCTTCTCCCCCGACGTAGCGCGACACCACGACGACAGTTTTGCCTTCGTCGGGCACTTCCGCGTACCCCATGCGGCAGTCGCAAGCGGGATTGCGCCGCCAAAACCAACAGACCATGCCCCGCGCAAACGGCCACGCCACCCCGAATGCCAATACGCACGACACGATAGGGACGTAATCGGTGCCCGCAGCCAAAGGCAAGCCCGCCAAGAGCGCGGTCGCCAACGCACAGCACGCGATATACGCCCTTTCGCGCCCTTTGGACAAGGGCGTTAGGCGCGAAACGCCCGTCCGCATATAACGGCGAAAAGCACCTTGGTCAAATAGCGCCGCCGTAACGTCCACGCCCACCGTCTCGGCGACGTGGCGGCAGATATGCGCCACGGCCACTTCCTGCACGTTGTACCGCTCGGCGAGATAACTCACCCGCGCTAAACACGCCAAACGCGTCTCGCGCGAGACGTTTTCGTCCAAAGCCAAGGCGTTGCCGGTCTCCGACAAGGTCATCAGGTATTCTTGGGATACGTCGTCTATGGCCGTCAGCATAGCCAAATACTGCTTGGCTTTGCCCTCTTCGCGTATGAGATATTGCCAAAAACGGCGTTTGACGCCATCTACGTCCACGCCCTCGGGCGGTTTATACCCGTTTTCGACGTAGGCGTAGTAGAGATATGCGTCCGACTGCGCCCGATTGCGTCCGCCCGCCGCCGCCAAAGCACGCATACGCCTTAGGTCGAGCGAAGCGCGGGACAATTCCGCCAACCGCTCGAGTACGGCCAGCCGCAACCCGTCGGGGATATGCGCCGCTTCCTGCCAAAAGACGGGCGTCACCGCCCCCAAATCGGTCAAAGACGCTTGTATGCGCTCGCGCGTCAGCGCGTCCGTATGCGCGACGATATATCTACAAAGGGTGAGAACGCGCGGCGTTCCCGCCGTGGTCGGCAAACGGTGCAACGCGGCATTGCGCACGGACGACAGCGCGCGTTCGATCATATAATCGTTGTCGCGCAGCCACTTCTCGAACGAATAGAGTTCTCGCCGCGCTTTGACGTCGCGGTTGAGCGCACGCACCGCTCGCCCGAACACGCCGAACGGGCGATAGTCGAGTGGCACGAAGCCCTTGGTATAGGTGCGAAACGCCAACCCCATCTCGTGCAGGTCGGCGTAGGAGACCGCACGGGGCGGATGCCGATAGGTGAACAAGAGCACGAGAAGACAAATAAGCAGCGCGATAAGGGGATAGGTCATACGAAGAGTTTGCCCCAAAACCTTCGATATAAACCGCTTGGCGACGATTTGCGCCCGACGCTTGCATTTGCCGCAGAAACGTGCTACAATACTATCGAGCTAACCGGATAATCGCATCGCAAGATGAGGAAAGTCCGAGCACCACAGGACGGAGTGCCGGCTAACTACCGGTGAAGGCGACTTCAAGGAAAGTGCAACAGAGATATACCGCCGACCACGTCGGTAAGGATGGAAAGGCGAGGTAAGAGCTCACCGCACCCTCGGTAACGCGGGTGGCTATGTAAACCCCACTCGGTGCAAGTTTTGGGAGGCTAACGCTGTCCGCCACTCCCTACACACGCTGGAGCCTATTGGCGACAATAGGCGTAGAAAGATGATTATCGAATACAGAACTCGGCTTACAGGTTAGACTCACGGCGCATTAGCGCCGTTTTTTTTCAACCGGCGGCGCTTGCCTACAAAATATCCGTCAATCCGTGCTCTTCGCAATAAGCGCGCATTTTGCCCAGCGCCTTCTTCTCGATACGAGATATGTACGAGCGCGATATGTTTTCGCGTTCGGCAATCTGCCTTTGGGACAGGACGGGTTGGTCGAACAATCCGTAGCGGCTGACGATGATGCGCCGCTCGCGCTCGGTCAACGCGCCGAGCACGCGGCACACGATGGCTTTGACTTCCTCTTCCTCGGCGGCTTTGCCGATATCCTCGCCTTCGTTGTACAACGTGTCGATATAGGTCACCTCGTTGCCGTCTTTGTCCACGCCGACGGGCGCGTACAGGGACACGTTCTGCCTGTCGTGCTTGGTCCATCGAATATACATCAATATTTCGTTTTCGATACATTTGGCAGCGTAGGTTGAGAATTGCGTGCCCCGCTCCACGCGAAAAGAATGAATGGCCTTGATTAGCCCCATCGAGCCTATGCTGATGATTTCTTCGTTGTCCGCCACCCCCTGATAGCGTCTGACGACGTGCACCACGAGGCGCATATTGTGTTTGA
Source organism: Clostridia bacterium (assembly GCA_017394805.1). Classification (NCBI taxonomy): domain Bacteria; kingdom Bacillati; phylum Bacillota; class Clostridia; species Clostridia bacterium. Next base: position 36,734 of record JAFPXC010000031.1, read on the forward strand.
CCAACACGTCCAAGGCGTGTTTGTCCCCCTTGGCGAGTTGTTCAAAATAGGCTTTTTCTTTTTCTTTGGGCAGAGGTTTGGCAAAACCGCCGCCCACGTCGTCCGGAGCATAGCAAGCAAAAAACGTCATGCTATACTCTATTCGTTTTCGACAAGATAATTGCAAGTCCGCTTTTTTTAGTTTGAATTTTTGGGTGCGGCTTCGCATAAAAAACGCTCTCCCACGGGGGAAAGCGTCGCGTATAGTCGTTGGCTCGTCCTATTGGACGGTGCGAAGGTCGGCGGGCAACTCGATGGTTGCTTCGCTGAGATGGGGCAATTCCCGCACCGAGGGAAAGACCAATTTGTACGCCGTCAGTTGCTGTTTGTCCTTGCCGTAGCGTCTGTTCACCCTGTCGTCGCCGTATTTGCCGTCGCCGAGGATAAAATGCCCCCAATCGGCAAGTTGCGCCCGCAGTTGATGGGTTTTGCCGCCTCGCAACGCGATGGTGACGGTCGTCAGGCCGTCCTTGTAGGCAAGGGGCGTCACCACGCACTTCACTCTGTCGGCGTCGGCGGATTCTTGGTGTAATATGCGCACTCTACCAGCCAACTCGTCTTTGACGAGCCAACCCTCGAGCACGGTTTCTTCGCGCACTTCGCCGAGGACTCGGGCCAGGTAGTATTTGGTGATGCGATGCTCGGCGTTGAGGCGGTACAATATCTCGTAGGCGCGTTCGTTCAAAGCGAACATGAGCAGCCCGTCCGTATTGGTGTCCAAGCGGTGCAATAGGCGCACGTCGCCGAAGACGTATCGAGCCAAAGACTCGAACGACCGCTCCCCCGCGGACGCCACGCCCTTGGGCTTGTACAAGACCAACAAGTCTTGGTCGCGATAGACCACGCGAATGCGAATGAGGTCGGGCGCGCAAAATAAATCCACCGCGTCCCCCGAGCGCACTTGGGCGCCTTTGGGGGCGCGTGCGCCGTTCAAAAACACGTCGCGCTTGTCGACGAGGCGCATAAGCAAAGAATACGGCAACTCGGGATAGATGTCCGCCACCGCTTTCGCAAGGGCTTTCGGGTTGCCGTCGTACGTTCGCTTAAAATATTCGCTCATTTATTGTTTTTGCTCAAAATCTCGCTGATTTTGGCCATAAAAGTCTCGATATCCTTGAACTCCTGATAGACCGAACAATAGCGCACGTAGGCCACGTCGTCGATATTTTTCAGACCTTCCATCACCAAGTCGCCGATGTGTGCGGTGGACACCTCGTTACTGCCCGAATTCAAAACGGCCTTGGTGACGTCGGCCACCAAGCGGTCTATCTTGTAGATGGGAACGGGGCGCTTCTCGCAGGCCTTGACGATGCCCGCGCGCACTTTGCCCGCGTCGAACTCCTGCCTGCCGCCGTTTTTCTTGACGACGTAAATAGAAGACTGCTCCACCATCTCGTAGGTCGTGAAGCGGCGCTTGCACTTCAAACACTCGCGTCTTCTGCGGATACTCGTGCCGTCCTCGGACATACGGCTATCGATTACTTTACTGTCCAAACAACCACAATAATTGCATTTCATATCTTTTTCACCTGTCATACAGTATAGCCCATATTTTGTGGTTTGTAAAGATATTTTCGCATTTTTATCAAAAATATTGTGTTCGTTTGGATTTGTCGAATCACATGGGCGGCAACGCTTTTACGTTCAGATCCACCAAAATCACGTCGTCGCCTATGCGGCATACCTGGCGCCACGGCACGAAAATGCACTTAGCGTCCCCTATCGTTTTGAACACACACTTGTCCGCCGGGAGCAAGATGCCGAGCACCTGACCCGCAAGAGAAAGGGACAAATCTATGATGTGACCGAACTTTTTGCCGTCCGACATATTGACGACTTCTTTTGCTCTCAATTCGCCGAAAGATATTTCCATACTACACGATATGTATAAACCGCCCGAAAAATGAAATAATAAATAAAGAACCTATCCGCGTGGGCCAAAAGCCGTTACATAGGAGTAACCCTTCTATCCAAAGGAGAATCGAATGGCCTACAAAGTAAAACTATGCGGCATAGACACGTCGGCGCTGCCGCAAATGAGCACCGCCGAAAGCAATCGCATTTTGGAAGAGATCGCCGCGGGCGACGACACCCACCGCGACTACTTCCTCACCTCCAATCTGCGCTTGGTATTGAGCATCATTCATCGTTTTAATTTCGACAGCGACCGCGCCGAAGACGTATTTCAAGTGGGATGCTGGGGGTTGGTGAAAGCCCTCAACAATTTCGATCCCAAATACGGCGTGCTCTTCTCTACCTACGCAGTGCCCATGATCATCGGCGAGATACGGCGCTATCTCCGCGAAAGCACCGCGCTCAAAGTCAGCCGCAGTATGCGGGACACGGCCTACCAAGTGATGCAAGCCAAGGAAGCGTTGCGCCTTGCGGACGTCTACGAGCCTACCTACGACCAAATCGCGGCCTATATCGGCATAGATACGTCCGAAATCGTATGCGCTTTGGACGCAATGGCCGACCCCATCTCCATCGACGAACCGGCTTTTGCCGACGGGGACGAATCCGCCACCGTGCGCGACCAGATAGCCGAATGCAAAGACCGCGAAGAAAAGATGGTAGAGCATATCGCTCTCGAAAAAGCCCTCACCTACCTGACGCCGAAAGAGCGCGAGATCATCGACCTTCGGTACTACCAAGGGCGCACGCAGACCGAAATATCGCGTATGCAAGGCGTCAGTCAAGCGCAAATCTCCCGCATAGAGTCGGCGGCCATACGGCGGCTAAGGCAATATATGCTGTAGGTCAATCCACGTATTTGGTGATCTCTTTGCGCAATTTGCCGATGACCTTCTTCTCCAACCGCGAGATATAACTCTGGGATATACCCATCATATCGGCGATCTCTTTTTGGGTGCGCTCTTCGCTGCCAAACAAGCCGAAGCGCATCTTGATGATCTCGGTCTCGCGCCGATTGAGGCTGTCGATGGAGCGATACAAAGCCTGTATTTCCTGCTCGCGTTCGAGTTCTTTGCCGATGGCGTCCGGCTCGGTGCCCAACACGTCGGCCAACAGCAATTCGTTGCCTTCCCAATCGGTATTGAGCGGCTCGTCCAGGGATATTTCGCACTTTCTTCTGGTCACTTTGCGCAAATACATCAAGATTTCGTTCTCGATACAGCGCGAGGCAAAGGTGGCCAACTTGTTGTTTTTGTCGGCGTCGAAGCAGTTGACGGCCTTGATAAGCCCCATCGAGCCCACCGAAATGAGGTCGGCGACGTCGGGCACGGCGTTTTCGTACTTCTTGGCGATATAGACGACCAAGCGCATATTGCGTTCGATAAGCAACCGCTTGGCGTCCTCGTCGCCTTCGGCCATACGGCGGACGGCCGCCTGCTCTTCCTCGGACGTCAACGGCGTGGGCAACGGCTCGCCCGAAAGATAGTGCACCGCCGAGGGCGCTCGCTCGAACACGTCGAAAATACGTCTGAAAAATGCCGCCAACTTGTGCAAAAACCGCATACTTCCTCCTATAAATCGCAGGGCAGCAACGCGTCGCACCCCGACAGGTTGTCCCGCGCGTACGCCACGTTGACCCGATTAATTGTATTCACCTGCCCATCGGAATATATCTTGACGCAATCTATTTGGTACAAACGAAAACGATTGTACCCCAATATCGTGCGTACGTCCACGTCCTCCGCCGAGGGTAGATCCCCTATCGAATCCTTGATTTTGGGCGACAAAAACACCACGCCCTTGCCGTTTTTGGCGACGACGGTATTCCCTGTGTCGTAAAACCCTCTAACGAAGACGAATCGCCCGCCTTGCACCAACTCCACTTTGACCAAATGGCGCTTGTGCCGAATCTCGGTGAGAATGCCTTTCACTTGGCGTATCAAATACAAAGCGACCAAGCAAGACGCGGCGACCAAGGCGACCACGCCTTTGGACGTGGACAGCACGCCGTATTGCAAATCGACGGCGGTGCCACCGACGAGATAGACGACGCCCCCCATCAACGCCGAAAACGCGGCGTACAATATCAAATTCTTTCGTAGCGATTTCCAACTGTCCGAAAGGGGCAAACATACCGCTACCAACACCGCCACCTTGTACAGTATTCGCGCCCAAACGGGCTTGATATAGAGAAACGGGAAGACGAGCGCCGCGCCCACGACGGCCGAAAACAAAAGGCGCCACCAAGTCGCCTTTTCGCCTGCGGTTATGCGGCACAGATAGGCGAGCAACAGGTCCAACGCCAAGTTGTCCAATATCACCCATTCCACGTATACGATCATACCGACAGTATATCGTACCGCCGACCGCCGATAATGGGAAAGGCTGTCGCAAAATGGGTATTTAGTTGGCAGGGAAAGGGCGCAAAACCCCTATTGCACGAAAAAAAGGCGCGAGCCGTCGCTCACGCCCTTCTAAATAGACCGAATCAGTTGTTGTTGTCGTCGCCGCCGTTGTGCATACGGTTGACGAATTTGGGCACGCCGCCCATACTGTAACGAGGCGCCGGCGACTCCTGCGGTTGCGGTTGACCGGCGAACGGCGCGGCTTGTCCCGCCGTGCCTTGGGCGGGTTGCGCCGCTCTGGCGGTCGGGCGCGACTTGAACCCGGTGGCAATGACCACCACGTCCAATCTATCGCCGAGATCGGGCGACAAATTGACGCCCCAAATGATATTGGCGTCGTCTTCCAACACGTCGTGCACCAAATTGGTGGCGTCCTTGATCTCCTCTACCGCGAAGTCCGTGCCCGCCTGGTAGTAGATGATCAACCCCGTGGCGTTGTAGATGGTGGTCTCGGTGAGTTGATTGTTGACGGCTTGGCGCACGGCCTCGACCGCGCGGCCTTGCCCTTTGGCCGAACCGATGCCGATATGGGCGTAGCCCTTATCGCGCATAATCGTGCAGATGTCCGCGAAGTCCAGATTGATGGTCAAAGGCTTGCTGATGAGGTCGCCGATGCCCTTGATGGCGTGCAGAAGCACGTCGTCCGCCTGGGCGAACGCGTTGTTGATGGAAGACTTGTCCAACTTGTCGTTGGGAATGACGATGAGGGTGTCCACGTTGTCCTTCAATTCCTCGATGCCCGCCTCGGCGTTGCTCATACGGGGCTTGCCCTCGAACTCGAAGGGTTTGGTGACCACGGCGATGGTGAGAATGTTCATCTCCTTGGCGATGCGCGCGATGACCGGCGCGGCGCCCGTGCCCGTGCCGCCGCCCATACCCGCGGCGATGAAGCACAACTCCACGTCTTTGAGCAGGCGTTTGATATCGTCCACCGACTCCTCGGCGGCCTCTTTGCCCTTTTCGGGGCGTGCGCCAGCACCCAAACCGCGCGTGCTCGTCTTGCCGATTTGCAACAATTTGATAGGCACTTTGGCCGAAGACTTGATGGCTTCCATCTTGACTTTGTACAGCGCCTGCACGTCGGTATTGACGGCCACGAAGTCCGTGCTGTGCACGTCTTGATTCATCAAGCGCATAATGGCGTTGCAGCCGGCGCCGCCCACGCCCACCAACAAGATCTTGCAGACGTTGTTGTTGAACATCTCATAATTCTCTTCGCTGAAATCAAACTCGAGATTGTCCTCTTCTAACATACTCAATTTCCTCCTTGACCTCTATTTCCAAAAACGATTGCGTTTTTTCTCTTCTTGCTGAAACGCGTAATGCGCTATGCCGATAATGCCCGCGTGCATGGGCTTTTTGTACTCGGGGCACATGGTGGGAGCCGCCAGGCGCACCTTGCGATTGAGTTTTTTGCTGAGGCACTCGTCCGCGCCGCGCAACCCAAGGCCGCCGCCCAAAAGGAACATACCCGCCGTAATGCTCAACGTCTCGTCGAACCCCTGCAAAATGCACTGCACGTTCTCGGCGAAGGCGGCGATACACTCGGTAATGTAACTCTGCACCTTGGCGATGGGGAAGTCCATTTGGCTGTGCTCGCCGTCCGCGCCCACGATGTCCACCGAATAGGAATCGCTCTCGCGCGCTTCGTAGGACAAATCCGTCTTGTCGTACAAGGCTTCCGCCGAAGCGAAAGGTATCTCCAACCCCTCGGCCAACCACATGGCGAAGACGCCCTTGCCGCACGGGAAGGATCGCATTTGCATAATGCCGTCGCCACGCATCAAAGCCACGGTCGAGGACAAATAGCCCGCGTCGATGGCCAGCACCACGCCGTTGTCGCGGACGTTGGGATCGAATACGCACATCATTTCGGCATACATGCCGCAGGTGTACTCCACGTCGACAACGTTCGCTCTTTGGAACACCTTGTCCAAAAACTCGAGCACGCGGCGTTGACAGGCGATGTAGGACAAATAGCCCTGCAATTCGTCGGTAAAGATCCCTTCGGGATCTACCACTTTTTTGTTGCCCTCCACCGTGTAGTAAACGGACGAACGGTTGACCACCACTTTGGTCATATCGTTCTCGAAGGGATCGTTCTTATTGTACAGCAAATCGAGGTCGCCCCGCTCCACCTTGCGGCGTTTGGCGAACGAAGTCTTGGTGCGCACGGTCTTGACCACGCAAAACTCGGAAGGCACGGACACGTACAGCCGTTTGAATCTGACGCCCGCGTCGCGCATACGCCCCACGGCCTGAATGATGGCGTCCGCGGTGCTGTCGCCGTCCACCCACTCGCCGTCGTAGTAGCCGTCGTGCGATTGCTGAATAATCTGCTTAACCGAAAAAATACCGTTATTGGGTCGTTCGACGGCCAATATGCGGATCTTGGACGAGCCTATATCCATAACGACGACTTCTTGGGTGCGCGCCATAGTTTCCTCCTAAGTTTTATAAAACAATTATAGTATAAAAAAAGCCTGCGTGTCAACAGGCAAATATATATTTTATGATTAAAAAATAATTTTATTCCGCGTATGCGCGTTAATATTGCAGACGATAGGCTTCCGTGGCCACGTTGTCGTATTCCGACCACACCCAGCCGCCCCGCTCGGTATCGAAGAAAATGAACCCTTTGCGGCGATGATAATCCTGCTCGTCGAAGGTCTTGTACAACTCCAACGCCACCCTTAGGTGTTGCTTGACGTCGATGCGGTCGATGTCGTCCAACCGCACGGTGACGCCCGTGCGCAAGGTGACGTACGCGCAGTTGTTCTCGATGGTGATGGCGGAGAAGAAGTGCCAGAACTGCAACTGCTCTCCCTCGGACACCTTGCCGATGGCCAAAAGGCAGCGGTTGCAGGTGTCGTTGTCGTCCAAGGTAACGCCGACGATGGGCGACGCGATTTCGACGTGATTGATATGCGTGGCCATTTTGTAGAGATCGCTCGACGCGTCCACCACGTCCAATATTTTGAGGTCGGTGTCGATGATGGCGTAGCGGTCGGTCGTGGCCGAAACGGCGATACTCATCACGGGCGTGCGCATATCCACGTGAATGATGACCGCCGAGGGGAACTTGCGTTCGACGGTGACCACTTCGAGATAGGGGAAGGCCTCCTCTATTTTGAGGCGCGCATTGGTCTCGTTGAGGAGAAAGATATTTTGATTTTTGGCAATGCCCGAACTCTCGATGATGGCGGACTTGTCGATATAATCGGAATAGACGGCGTTTTGCACGGAGATATCGCTGATGGTGAAAACCGTCATGTTCAACAAAATGAACACGACGATAAACACGACGATACCCGCGAACGCAATGATTCTTCCGTTACCTTTCATCTATCCTCGTAATGTCGGCGCCCAGCGCGGCGAACGTGCGTTCGATATGCTGATAGCCGCGGTCTATAAGACCGATATGGTTGATTGTAGATATACCGTCAGCGGCAAGGGCGGCGCACACCAAGGCGGCCCCCGCGCGCAAATCGCAACACGAAGTATCGGCGCCGTGCAATCGTCTGCCAACGACTCTCGCGGTATCGCCGAATACCGAAATATCCGCTCCCATCTTGCCGAGCTCGGCGGCAAGCGCAAAGCGGTTTTCAAATACGCGCTCCCGCACCAACGCCACGCCTCGGGCCGTCGCGTCGTACGCCAAAGCCAAGGACTGCATATCGGTAGCGAAGTCGGGATAGACGCCCGTCGACAAACTGAAAGAACGGGGGCGCTCCTTTGCGCATAGGTGTATTGTATCACAACTTACCCTTGCTATGCAAGAAGAATTTTTCAATTTGTACAAAAGTGCCGAAAGCGGCTCGTAACTCACCCCCGTCACCGTCACCTCGCCCCCCGTCATCGCCGTAGCGATAAGCACGGTCGCCGCCACGATCCTATCCCCTATGGGTCTATAAGTCAAGCCACACAGTGGCTTGCCGCCCTCTATAAGCAATCGCCTGCCGCAGAGGGACACGTCGGCGCCCGCCGCACGGAGAAAATCCACGAGATCGACCACTTCGGGCTCGACGGCCACGTTGTCCAATACGGTCGTATCCCGTTTGGACAAAGCGTAGCACGCCAAATTGACCGTCGCGCCCACGCTCGGGAAGGGCAAACGATACGTAGACGCCCCGCCCTCGCGCCGCCTGACGTACAGCCTGTCCTCTTTCTCTTCGACTTCGGCGCCCAATCTGCGCAGCCCCTCGACGTGAATATCGACGGGCCGCGCGCCGATGACGCAACCGCCCACCGTGCCCAAAGAAACCTCGCCCATTCTGCCCGCCATACTGCCCAACAGGAAGAGCGAAGACCGCATACAGCCCGTCAAGGGCGAAACGCATGCGGTTTTGTCTATGCCCGTGCAATCCACCTCGATTACGTCCCCCGTTTGGGACGTGGACGCGCCCAAGTCCGCAAGTATGGTCAGCATGGCGTCGACGTCCGCAAGACGAGGACACCCGACCAAAGTCACCTTGCCGCGAATGAGCGTCGAGGCGGCCAGGATGGGCAAAACGGCGTTTTTGGCGGCGGGCACGCGGCAGGCGCCCCGCAAGGGCTTTCGACCGACGACACGAAGATAGGCCATGCTCTATTGTATGAACGGCCCGCGGCGATTGACACGGTCGATATTCAGCAGTATACCCATCGCCGCGAAGAAGCACACCAAAGACGAGCCGCCGAAACTGACGAACGGCAAGGGCACGCCCGTCGGCGGCACGCACCCCGTCACGACGGCCACGTTGAGCAGAGTCTGCAAGGCCACCACCGCCGTAATGCCGTAGGCAAGCAACGCGTCGAATCGTCTGTCGGCACTTGCCGCGATGCGCAACCCCAAATAGACCACCGCGAAAAACGCCAGCATCACCACGACCGCTCCGACGAGTCCCCACTCCTCACCGATGACCGAAAAGATGAAGTCGGACTCGGCGAAGGGCAAAAACATATACTTCTGGCGGCTGTGCAAAAAACCAACGCCGAACAGACCGCCCGAACCCAACGCGTAGTATGACTGAATGAGTTGGTATCCCTCTCCCTTGGGCGAAGCCCACGGATTGACAAACGCCAACAACCGTTGCAAGCGGTAGGGTTCCACGGCGATAAGCACGGGCACCGCCACCAAAATAGGTACGGCCAGCACCGCGAAGTGCTTGCCTTTCGCGCCCCCCGCGAACAGCATACACAAGGTCAACCCCAGCATGATCATCGTGACGGACATATTGGGCTCCAACAACAACAGCACGCAAAACGCCCCGCCCGCCAAGAGGGGGACGGCCAACTTTTTGAAGGTGTCCACCCCTTTCTTGTCGATATAAGCGGCGGCGGACAACACGAAGGCGAACTTGCCGATTTCGGAGGGCTGCATACTGAACAGACCGAAGTTGAGCCAGCGGCGGGCGCCGTAACTCTCCACGCCCAAAGCGGGAATGAACACCAACCCCATCAAGACGTACGAAACGACCAACAGGGGAATTTGGGCTTTGCGCACCCATTTGAGGGGCACGCGCGAGGCGGCAATCAAAGCAAAAACGGCCACCACCAAGGCGATAGCCTGCTTTTTGACGTAGTAAAACGCGTCGCCGTACTTATATTCGGCCGTATAATACGACGCCGAATACAGCATGACGATGCCGAACGCGGCGAGCGCCACCACCAAACCGGCGAGATATACGCCATATCGCGGCGCGCGGTCGTCAAACGTACCGCCGAACTTCTTTTTCAAAATCCAACCCCCGCTCGACGTAAGAAGAATAGGCGTCGAAACTGCTACACGCAGGCGAAAAGAGAATGTTGTCTTTGTCTTGGCGAAAAGCCAACCGCACGGCGTCGGCCACCGTAGCGGCGTAAGCCACTTCGCGGAAGCCCGACAAGAGCGCCTCTCGATAGATGCGCACGCCCGCCGCGCCGAACGCGACGATGGATACGCCTCGGGGCAACTGCATAAACAGCCGCGTAAAGTCCTCGCCCTTGTCCCAACCGCCGACCAACAACACGGTATCGCCCACCATTTGGCGCATCGCGGCTATGGTGGCGGCGGTATTGGTGCCTTTGCTGTCGTTATAGACGTAGGGGCGGCGGTCGGTCAATCGCTCCACGCGCATCCGCTCTCCCCGAAAGGTCAACACGCTATCGGTAAAGGTCGCTCGGTACCCGACGACGGCGACGGTCAACGCCAACGCGCACAGCACGTTGTACAAATTGTGATTGCCCCTAAGGGGCAAATCCTCCACTTTGGCCACCTCGTACACGCGCCCCGCGTCGCGCACTTTGACCGTGCGCCCTTCCACGAACGCCGTCGAAGCGGTATCGATCAACGAATAGGGGTAACACGGCTTGCCCGCTATGCGGGGCAAATCGGGATCATCCGTGTTGAGCGCGTAACTTTGCGCCATGCGTAGCAGTTTTAACTTCGCCTCGCGGTAGGCGTGCAAGTCCCCGTGCCATTCGATATGGTCGGGCGCGACGTTGGTGATGGCGGCCACAGTGGGCGTGAACAACGCGCTTTGGTGACATTGGAAAGAACTGATCTCCACGACGGCCACGTCCAACGGACGCTCTACCCCGCAAAAGGGCACGCCGATATTGCCGACGGCCAAGGCCACCACGCCGGAGTCCGAGAGGAGTTTTTCTATTTGGCGTACCGTAGTGGTCTTGCCGTTGGTGCCCGTCACGGCGACGGTCTTGCACGGATTGATCATCCAGCCGAAGTCTATCTCGGATATGGTGGGCACGCCGCGCCGCGCCAAAGCCGCGAGAAGGGGATGGTCGGGCTTGACCGCAGGGCTCAAAATCACCGTGTCCCAATCGGTATCTTCCGCTTGCAAAAAGGAGCATTGCCGCTCCTCTCCCTCGAAGTCGTTGTCATCGTAAAAGACGGGCGTCGCCCCCAACGATTCGAGCCGACGATAGGCGGCCCTGCCGCTCTTGCCCTTGCCGAAAATAAGTATCTTTTTATCCGTCCACTCCATAATAGCCCAGATACACTCCCGCCACGGCGATTGCCGCGCCAAGCAAGGTGAGGGCTACGTATAACGCGCTGATCTTGGCCTCGCTCATCCCCTTGCGCTGCAAGTGGTGATGCAACGGCGCCATCAAAAATACGCGCTTGCCTTTGGACAACTTGAAGTAGCCTACCTGCACTATTACGGTTATGCAACTGACTACGTACATTATGCCTATGACAGGCAGATAAAACGTGAGGCGAGAGAAAACCGCGAGCGAACACACCGCGCCGCCCAAGGCCATACTGCCCGTATCGCCCATGAAGACTTTGGCGGGCGAGGTGTTGTAGAGCAAAAACCCCTCCAGCGCGCCCGTAAGCGCCAGCGCAAACACGCTCAATTCGTCGAGATTGCGCCCGCTATCGCCCTCCGCCACCGCCACGAGCACGAAAAGGGCCGTCGCGCCGAGACAATAGACGACCGTCGTATTTCCCGCAAGCCCGTCCAATCCGTCCGTCAAATTGACTGCGTTGGTGCCCGCGATGTAGACGAAGGCGGTCAGCGGCAATATCCAATAGCCTATGTCCACCGCCTTGTAAAAAGGGATATATACCACGGTGGAGATGGACGGCGTGCGCCAGACGTACCAGCACAAAATGGCGGCCACGCCCAACTGCGAAATGATTTTTTGATAGGGTTTCAACCCCCCGTTGTCCTTGCGCTTGATTTTGAGGAAGTCGTCCAAAAAACCGATGACGGCGTAGGCCGACGTCGTAATGACCGCCACGCGCCCCGCGCCGAGGCCTCGCGTAAAGGCAAGCGTCACCAAGATGGTGGGCAAGATGAATATCCAACCGCCCATCGTAGGCGTGCCCGCTTTGACGGCGTGCTCCTCCACGTAGCGCAGGATGGGTTGACCCGCTTTGAGTTTCGAGGCCGCTTTGATTACCGTCGGCGCGGACAGCACGGACAGCGCAAAGGACGCGACGAGGGCAATCACGCCCCGCAACACCGCGCTCATTTCAGTTTCTCCAAAACGGCGTAATCGCTGTACGCCACCTTTTTGCCCCCGATTTCCATCGAGGTCTCGGCGCCCTTGCCCGCGATAAGCACGCAGTCGCCCGCCCGACTCGCCCGATAGGCTTCGCGGATAGCGGCTTCTCTATCTAATATCACGGTATAGTTTTCGTCGCCCGCCATACCCGCTTCGATCCCCTCGGCGATGCTCTCGGGGCGCTCGCTACGCGGATTGTCGTTGGTGATATACACGTAGTCCGCCATGGCGGCGGCAATCTCGCCCATCTCGCGGCGCTTGGTTTGGTCGCGGTCTCCCCCGCACCCGAACACCAGCCGCAGTTTGCCGTCCGTCTGCGTCCGCGCTGTTTCGAGACTGTTTTTCAGCCCGTCGGGCGTGTGAGCGTAGTCGATGATGAAGCGCACGTCGCCCACGTCCACGACGTTGAAGCGGCCGAGGATATTGATATGCCGCAAGGCAAGGGCGACGGTGACGGGCGACACGCCGAAATAACCCGCCACGGCCATAGCCGCCAAGACGTTGTATGCGTTGAAGCGACCATGGAGGCTACTCTCCACCTTCGTCACCACGTCGAACGCGTTGGCGGCGAAGCGCAGTCCCTCTCTCGTATCGCGGACGTCCACCGCGAACACGTCGGCGGGATTGTCCAAGCCGTAGGTCAACAGGGGCACGCGGTGCGCCAAAATAATCCTTCTGCCCCATTGGTCGTCCGCATTCACCACGCCGAGGCGGGTTTGGTCGGGCGAAAACAAGCCGAGTTTGGCCTCGCCGTACGCCTCGATATTCTCAAAGAAGTCCAAATGGTCCTGCGTGAGATTGGTGAATACCATGGCGTTGAAGGTCAACCCCGCCACCTTGCGGAAATAGGCGGCGTGTGCGGACACTTCCAAAAATACATATTTAACGCCCCGCTCGGCAAGCATGGCCAAAAGGGGCGCCAGCGTCATGGGATCGGGCGTCGTCAAGGTGGGCGGCAACAGCAATTTGTCCGCCACCACGCCCAAGGTGCCTATGTACGCCGCACGCTTGCCCGACGCGGAAAAGACGCGTTGCAAAATATACGCCGTGGACGTCTTGCCGTTGGTGCCCGTCACGCCGACCAAGACGAACGGGGGCTTGTCCAAGCCATAAAAGAAAAAGGCTATCTGCGATAGCGCCTTGCGGGTGTCCGTCACGACCAGTTGGGGTACGTCGAGGGGCAATTCGTGCGTGGTGACCAAAGCGACCGCGCCTCTACCCACGGCGTCGGCGGCCAAATCGTGACCATCCACGTGCAGACCCTCGACGCATACGAACAAATCCCCCTTCTTCACCTCTTCGAGCGACTGCGCAACGCCCGTGAACGCCGCCTCGCCCCTTCGTTTTCCTTGCGTAATCGGTTGCAGTTGAGATAGATACATAATAACCTCCTATCTCATCATAGCACCCTTTTCGCGCGTCAACCTACATTCGCAAAATTAGTCATAATATTACATTATCCCATATCCACGTACAGCACGCACTTGGCGGTGCACTCGGCACCCGCCACCGGGAATTGGTAGGTGACGGCGCCACCCTCTCCGCTCGCTTCGAGATAGATGCCCAAATGGCGGCACACGCCCTGCACCTCGCCGTAGGACTTACCCATGAGGTCGGGCATCACGAACGTTTCGAGGGGTTGGACGGACTCGGTCGGCACGAGGTCGAGGTAGGCCGCCGTATTGCGAAAAATATCCCCCACGAAGGGCGCGGCCACCTGACTGCCGTAATACAAATACCCCTGCGGCTCGTCCACGTACAACAGGCAAACGTACTGTCTGTCGCCCGCCGACAAAAAGCCGATGAACGAACTGAGGTATTTGCCCCGATCGATACCGCCGTTTTTGTACTTTTGCGCGGTACCCGTCTTGCCGCCGATCTCGTAGCCCTCCACGCCCGCCAAGCGGCCGCTGCCGCCGTTGACCACGCCCAAAAGAAGGTTGCGCACGGTCTCCGAGGTGGATTTTTTGAGCACCTCTACCCCTTTGGGGTAGAATTGCGCCGCCACGCGTCCCTCCGCATCCGTCACGACGTCCATAACGTGCGGGGTGTACAACGTGCCGCCGTTGACGCACGCCGTCACCGCGCGCACCAATTCCATGGGCGTCACGGCGATGGCCTGCCCGAACCCGATACGCGCGAGGTCGACCGTCTTGACGTCTTCCTCTTTGAGCAAAAGCCCCGACGCTTCGCCCGAAATGTCCACGCCCGTCTTCTCGGTAAGACCGAACGAGCGGAAGTATTCGTACATTTTTTGCGTGCCTACCCGTAGCGCCAACTCCATAAAGGCGCAGTTGCAACTGTTTTGCACGGCCTCGCCGAGCGTCTGCGAACCGTGTCCCTTGCTCTTCCAACACTTGATCCGCTGACCGTCCACCTCTTTGGACCCCGCGCAGTAGAACGTGTCGTCCAACCGTGCCACCCCCTCGTTGACGGCGGCCGCCAGCGTGATGATCTTGAAGGTGGAACCCATCTCGTACACGTTGGTGGTCGCGCTGATTTTGCTCGTGGCGAACAGCGTCGCCAAGTCGTCGCGGGGCACGTTGTTGAGGTCGAAATTGGGCGCTTCGGCCACGGCGACCACGCCGCCTCGGTCGTCCATCACCACACAGGCCGCCCCTTTGGCTTGGTATTTCAAATAGGCGTTTTCTACCGCGCTCTCGGCAAAATATTGAATGCTTTTGTCTACGGTGAGCGTGAGGTCGAGCCCCTCCACGGCGGGGATATAGGCGATGCCGTCCGCTATGCTCCTGCCGCGTATATCCGCCTCGGTCAGTTGGTAGCCGTCCAAGCCCTTGAGATAATCGTCATAATAGAGTTCCAACCCCGTCTGCCCCAAGGTGTCCGCGTCCGTAAAGCCCAACAGTTGGCACATAAAATTGCCGTACGGATAGTACCGCTTGATATCGCGCGAGAAATACATTCCCTTGCGACCGGTCGCGATGAGGGCCACCATCTGCTCTTTGGTGACGCGCTTCGCCACCGTCACTTCGGACGCGCCTTTTTTGTTGATTTTGGCAGATACAGCATCGCGGTCGAGATACAAAACGTCGGCGATGGCGGCGGCCAACCCCTCTTTGTCCGCCACTTCGACGGGGCGCACGTACAAGGTGTAGGCGGTGTCCGTACCCGCCAACAGCACGCCGTTGCGGTCGTATATGCCGCCGCGCGTCGCCCGCAACGGGACGTCGCGCGTCCATTGGTCCAAAGCGCGCGCCTGCAAATTGCGCCCGTCGTACAGTTGGATATAACACAGCTTGCCCGCCACGATACAAAAAAAGAAGGCTACCGCCAATATCGTTGCCAATAACCTTCTTCTGAATTTGATTTGCGTTGTCAACCCCTATCAACCTCCTACTGCGTTGTTGAGCCAGTCACACAACTTGTCAAACCAGTTCGTTTGGGGTTTCACTTCCTCGTAGGGCGTCAATTCCACTACGACTTTCTCGCCCGAAAGGGTGTAGATGGTGTTGACGTTGACCTCGGGCACCTCGGTTTCGGAAGCCGCGGCCACGGGGTACATCTTGGACGTACTCACGGTGAGGGACTTCTTCTCCCACGCCGTACCGGGCATCGTCAACAGCAGGGCCAGCACCACGCCGATGGCCAGCAAAATGTACACGACCAACCACACGGCACGTTTTTGATTGAATACGCGCACGGTCTCGGTCTCGGCCTTTTGGGCGGCTGGAACGGCGGGAGCAACGGGCGCAACGGGAGCGACGGCTTCGACCGAACCTTCGGTTTCGACTGCCTTCGATTGATACTCGACCGATTGATAGCGCACGGCGTCCTCATATTCCACTTCGGACACGGCCACGCCCTCGTTCATCAGCAATCCCTCGAGATAGTTGCGGTAGGTGTCGCTCGTCGCGGCCTGCTCTGCGCTGTAGACGGAGTCTCCCATGACCTTAGTGTCCACGGGCGTTTTGTTGACCGTTACTTTTTGATTGTCGGTGACTTTCTCTCTTTCGGTAATCATTGTATTCTCTCCTACAGTCGTTTATGCCTTGCGCTCGGCGATCCGCAACTTTGCGCTCTCCGCTCGGGGGTTTCTCTCCAACTCCTCGTCCGAGGCAACGAGGGGGTGTTTCGTGATAATTTTGGCAATGCTCACCTTGTTGCAGGTGCACACGGGTTGCCGTTTGTCGCATATGCAGTCGCATTCGGCGTACCGAAACGCGTTCTTTGCGATGCGGTCTTCCAAACTATGGAAGGTGATGATGGCGATGCGCCCTTGGGGATTGAGGTTCTCGATACCCTTGAGGATGCATTCGTACAGGCCGTTGAGTTCGTCGTTGACGTAGATGCGCAGGGCCTGAAAGGTACGCTTGGCGGGATGGCCTCCCGTGTAGCGGTATTTGGCGGGCGTGGCCGCCTCCACGATCTCGGCGAGCCGCAAGGTCGTCTCGATAGGCGCTTTTTTGTGTTCCTCGACGATGAAGCGGGCGATTCGAGAGGCGAATCTGTCTTCGCCGTACTTGTAGATGATGTCGGACAGCTGCCGCTCGTCGAACGTATTGACGACTTCCATCGCCGAAATGCCTCGGGTGGGATCCATACGCATATCCAACTTGCCGTCGAAGCGATAACTGAATCCGCGCTCGGCCGTGTCCACTTGATAGCTCGATACGCCGAGGTCCATCAATATGCCGTCCACGCCCTTGAGGTCGGGCAATACGTTTTTGAAGTCGTCGTGGACGAAGGTCACGTTGGGATAGGTCACCCGCTCTTTGGCTACCGATAGGGCGTCGGGATCTTTGTCGATGCAAATCATCTTGCCCGTCGTCAGCCGCTCGACGATCGCCTTGGTGTGTCCCGCCCCGCCCGTCGTGCAGTCGACGTAGGTGCCGTCGGGTTTGATCTGCAAGCCCTCGATCACCTCGGCGAGCATAATGGGCTGATGGTAGAACTCCATTACTTCTTGTCCTCGGCTTTGGCCTTCTCCAACGCCGCCAAGCGTTCGTCCGCTTGATTGCGCTCCTCGTCCGTGAGGACCATGTAGTAGGCCACGTCATCGTTGTTGCGAAGTTCGAAGTACTTTTTGCTCCAAATCTCCACGGTGGTGTTGTTGCCGATGACGACCACTTCGGCGTTGTCCTTGAAACCGAACTCGTTGCGGAACTGCACGGGGATCTTGAATCGGCCTTGCGCGTCACACTCGAAGGGCATCATACTCAGGAATAAGTTACGGTAATACTTGTACTGCGTTCTTTCGGTCACCGGATTGACTTTCATTTGGTTCTCCGATTCACGCTCGTACGATTCGGCGGTATAAATGACGAGATACTTACCGAGGCCGTAACCGATGCGCAAACCACTGCCCAACGAGTTGCGAATCTCGGTGGGAATGCGCATACGACCTTTCTCGTCTATTTGGTAGAAGTAGCTACCGCTGAATCCGTTTGCCATACTCTCTCCTCATTTGGTAGCCACATTATAACCCATTTCATCCACCTTTGTCCACCCCAAATTGAAAAAATATTTCGCGTTATTATTAAGAATTGTTATGAATTGTTACAGTTTTATTAAGATACACCAACTATTTGTAAAATATCGTACAATTCGTACAGCAAATACAACTTTTTGTTGTACTCACTCGGGCGTATTTTCGAGAGTTCTGTCGATACGCGTAAACTCGAGGTGGATTTTGGCGGTGGACGGAGGGGGACGAACGGTGGTCGACAAGGGATAAAAGGTGGTCAAACCCGTCTATTCTCCTTCCTTACACGATCTCGAGGCTCACTTATGTATGTATATAAAGTTAGATAATTATATTATAACACAATTTTTGACAATCTGGTGGTTAAAAGTGGACGAGTATATATTATTAAGTAATCTTAGTCAAAATCGCGGAAATTGCCCGACGAATTCCCTTCCCCGCGTAAACCGCAAAACCTCACGCGCGTGTGCGAGCGAGCGCGCACGCGCACAAAATTCATTTGACTCGCACCCGATTGCGCCCGTGCCGAGCCCACGCGCGCCACAAACACGCGCACAAAATCCATGTCGTCGCGCGCCCTCGCCGCGCTTTCCGCTGCTCTTCCCATGCACCCGCGCCAAGCGTACCAATACGCACTCGCGCATATCGTTCGCTCTATCTATACGCGCCCGTGCGCTTGGACAGGCATTGTCGTTCGATAAAACTATATTCGCGGTGCGTATGTCGCGCAGAACGCGCGCACATATTCGTTCGACTTGTCTATATATGCGTGCACGCACTCACGCATTATCGTTCGATTATCTATAATGTGCGCGCGCACGAACGGGCATTTTGTTCGATAATTCTATATGCGCACGCACGCACCGCACAAATCGTTCGTCGGATCTATTACACGCGCGTGCACCCATCGCGCCCAAATCGTTCGATATAAACAATACCACGCAAGCACGTGTTTTAGGCGCGGGCGCAAAATATTTCGCGCGCGTGCACGCTCTGCGTCAATCTATCGTACAGGATGCGGGCGCAGCATGATACCTCAACAAGTCTCGTCCGTACCGCAACGCTATTTTCGCCGCGGATTAATTGACGGAAAGCATTGCAAAAGTGCGACCGCTTTGGTATAATTGTAGTATGATATACGCCATCAGCGATTTACATCTCAGTCTCGACGGCAACAAGCCCATGGAAGTCTTCGGCGACGGTTGGAAGGATTACCTCAACCAGGTCGAAGCCTCTTGGTCTGCCCTCGTGCGGGAAGAAGATACCGTGCTATTGGCGGGCGACCTCAGCTGGGCGCTGAAATTGGAAAACGCCAAAGCCGACTTCACCTTCCTCGACAGAATGCCGGGGCAAAAGGTCATCATTCGCGGCAATCACGACTATTGGTGGACCTCGTACAACAAGGTTTGCCTGGCCGTTCCCCCCTCGGTGCACCCCCTGCAAAACAACGCCTATCGCATAGACGGCGAAGGCGTGGTCGTATGCGGCAGTCGCGGCTGGCTCATCGCCGACGACAAATCCACCGACGAGGACAAGAAGATTTACAATCGTGAATTGATTCGTATGCAAATGGCGTTGGACGACGCCGTGCGCATTCGCCGCGAAGGGGATCGTCTCTTCGTTATGACGCACTATCCCCCGTTCGGTCTCAACTTCGCACCGACCGAAATGACCGCCTTGTTCTCCCGCTACGGCGTAGAGAAAGTCATCTACGGTCACATTCACGGCAAGGCGAGCTATTACGAACTGATGCGCACCATAGACGGCGTTATTTACGTCCTCACTTCGACCGACTTGCGCGACCATACCCTCACCCTCATACCGTAGTCGGGGTTGCAAAGCCCCCTCTTTGCACCCATTCCAAGCCCGCACGCCCGCGCCGCAGTCGTCTCTGCGGCGCTTTGCTTTTGCGATTTATTTCACCAAAATCCCCGATGCGTCATATCCTCTACTAAAGGAGGATTTAATATGCCATTTTCCAACAACGTTCGTCCCGACCGTATGCCGGGACCTATCAGCGGCAACCCCGCCTCGGGCTTGTGCGAAAAGGTTTGCATACAAGTCACCAAAGTGTTCGACGCTTGCATCAAGCAAGAGACGATGCCGCAGCAAGCGGTCACGGTGACCGACATCACGCCCCAATCGGCCACGCCGCCCTATACGTTCGTCAGCGCGCGTTCCACCACCTCGCAAGGTACGGTGTCGAGCGTCACCCTGACGACCTTGGACCCCAACACGGGCGCAACGCGCATCCAAATGAACGTGGACATTCCCATCGAGGTAATGTTCACCGACAGCACCAACCAAACCGCAGTCGGCACCGCCACCCTGACGGTACCTCGCGATATCGTGCTCAACGTGCCCCAAGCGTCCGTCATTCCCTACCGTATCGAAGCGGTCGTCAACGCGGTCAGCACGGTAGGCGCTTACGCGGGGGACGACACCTTCAACCTGACCTTCTGCGTGACCATCATCGTCAAAATAGTCACCGACGTCGAACTGCTGGTGCCCTCGTACGGCTATTGTTACATACCGCCCTGCCAGGAATTCCAGCAAGAAGTCTGCGACGGCTTCTTCGACCTGCCCCTATTCCCGCAATAGGCAACCAACCAAAAGAACCGTTTTCCATAGCGGAAAACGGTTCTTTTATATTGCTATCATACCTTTATACCGCGTAGCGGTATCGGCGTGCAAAAGCGCGTCGAATGCTCTCTTAGGACTCGCCGTCCGCGCCGTCGTCATCGCCGACGTCCGCATAGGTTTCGGCCGCGACGAGCAATTCCTCAATGCGCGCCAGCACCCTCTCCCTGCCGTACTTGTTTTGACTCGATACGGGATAGACGGCGGCAGGCGTCAAGCACAGGGCGTCCGCCAGCATTTTGACTTGACGGGGAATTTGGCTCTTGTTGATCTTGTCCGCCTTGGTCGCTATGACCGTAAACCCTATGCGGTAGTGATTGAGGAATGTGATCATCATCTTGTCCAACTCGTTGGGCTCGTGGCGGATATCCAATATGACAAACACGTTTTTGAGTTGCGTGCTCCCACGGAGATAGGCCTCTATCAAAGTGCTCCACCGCTCTTTCTCGGCGTCCGACACGCGCGCGAACCCGTAGCCGGGCAAATCTACGAAATAGCATTGTCCGTTGTTGATATTGAAATAATTGATGAGGCGCGTGCGCCCCGGCTCGGATGAAGCCTTGGCCAACTTGTTGCGGTTGGTCAGGCAGTTGATAAAAGAGGATTTGCCCACGTTAGAGCGCCCGACGAAGGCAATCTCGGGCAGGTCGGACAGTAGTTTGGCGCTGTCGGCCACGCTTATCACGAATTTGGCGTCCTTGATAATCACGCGAACATCTCCTGCAATACGCCCTCAATGCGCGTATTGTAAATATAGGTCACCTTGTCGCGAATGGTCTTGGGCAACTCCTCCACGTCGGGACGGTTGGCCTCGGGCACCAATATGGTCGTGATGCCGTCGCGCAAAGCGCCCAGACTCTTCTCTTTGAGCCCACCGATAGCCATCACGCGACCGGTCAGGCTCACCTCGCCCGTCAAGGCGCGATCCGAACGCAATTTGCGGTCGGTAAGCGCCGACACGATGAGGCACACCAGCGCGCAACCCGCGCTCGGTCCGTCCTTGGGCACGGCGCCCTCGGGCGCGTGGATATGCAATTCACGCTCGAATTTTTCGGGCGCGATACCCAGCGCCTCGGCGTGCGATTTGACGTAACTGTAGGCGGTGGTCGCGCTCTCGCGCATCACCTTGCCGAGATTACCCGTCAGCCGCAGGCCGCCCTTGTTGGGCATCAGCACGGCTTCCAGATCCATGGTTTCGCCGCCCAATTCCGTCCAGGCAAGGCCGACCACGCACCCCACGGCGTCCTGTCGCTCATACGCGCGATGCTCGTAGCGAGCCATACCCAAATGCGCCCGCACGTCCTTTTCGTCCAACGTAACCGGCTCGATGGCTTTGTCACCGAAGGACACGGCCACCTTGCGGCACAAGGACGCGATCTGCTGTTCCAACCCGCGCACACCCGCTTCGCGGGTGTATCCGTCGATAAGCAGGCGCAACGCCCCGTCGGTCAGGCGCACCGTACCCTCTTCCATACCGTGCTCGCGTATTTGCTTGGGTAAGAGATGGCGCAAGGCGATCTGCTCTTTCTCCTCGAAGGTGTAGCCCGTCAACTCGATCATTTCCATACGGTCAAGAAGGGGCTTGGCTATTTCGCCGATATTGTTGGCGGTGGTGATGAACAGCACCTTCGACAGGTCGAACGGCACTTCCAGATAGTTGTCATAGAAGGCTTTGTTTTGCTCGGGGTCCAGCACTTCCAACAACGCGCTCGCGGGGTCTCCCTTGTAGTCGTTGCTCAGTTTGTCCACCTCGTCCATCAAGAACACGGGGTTGACCGTACCCGCTTTTTTGATGCCCATAATGATCTTGCCCGCCATGGAGCCTATGTAGGTGCGGCGATGCCCGCGAATCTCGGCTTCGTCGTGCATACCGCCGAGGCTGATCCGCACGTACTCGCGGCCCAACGCGTGCGCGATGGACTTGGCGACCGAGGTCTTGCCTACGCCGGGCGGGCCGTACAGACATAGAATATTGCCGTTTTTGTTGCCCACCATTTTATGTATGCTCAAAAACTCCAATATGCGCTGTTTTACTTTTTCCAACCCGTAATGGTCGTTTTCGAGAATGGTGCGCGCGTTTTCGATGGACAAATTGTCCGTCGTCGTCACGCCCCACGGCATAGAGGCGACCGTCTCTATCCAATTACGCGCCACGAAACTCTCGGGCGATGCGGGGGCCATATTGACCATCTTGCGCAACTCCCCTCTCAACTTATCCAGCACCTCTTCGGGCGCATGGCAATCCTCGATGAGGTCCTCGAGCTCGGCGATATCGTCGGCGTCGCCGTACAACTCGCCGTTGATCACCTTGAGTTCTTCGCGCAAATAATACTCTTTTTGCGCTTCGCGCATTTCGTCCTCCACCTGCTCGTGGAACTTGTTGGCCTCTTCGTTGTACATTTGACACGCGCGGATAACGTCGGTCATTTTGCGCAAGCGTTCCTCGGTATTGGTAATCAAATACAACTCCTCGTAATCGTTGTTGACCACGAAACGCCTACCGTAGCGATTGATCCAGCCGTGCACGTCGGCGGACGGCATATCGGGCACGTCCTCGAACTGCTTCGCCAAGTCTTTGTCTTCCAACAAATCGGCTTTACAACTGTTGATCCATTCGACCATTTCTACGATGCCGTCGTGCAAAACGTATTCTTCGTAGGGGTACTCCTCGTAGGTGCCCAAGTCCACCGAAAAGATATTCTTTCCGCGGACGAATTCGGTTATTTTGACGCGCGCAACGGCCGTGCCCACGACGTAGGGGCCGTTGTGCGAATTGACCAATCGGACGTTGGTCATCAAGGCCGCCACGAAGTCGCCTTCCGCCTTGATGACGCCGGATAAAAATTGCTTACAGTCACTGCAAGCAATTTTATAGCGTTCGAGCATAGTCTTGTCTTTGACGGTAATTCGTACCGTTTCGCCGACGAACACGGGGTCCGTCCGCTCGGGTACGATGGGAATAAGATTAGTCATTGATTATGCGATATCCTTGTACAGTATTTGGGGTTTTGCGCCGCCCTCGATGGTCTCGGCGGTGATGACGACTTCCAGCACGTTGGGCATATCGGGCAACTCGTACATAATGTCGAGCATGACGCCCTCCAATATAGAGCGAAGCCCGCGGGCGCCCGTCTTGAGGTCGATGGCCTTTTTGGCCACGGCTTTGAGCGCGTCCTCTTCGAAGCGCAACTCCACCCCGTCGAACAGCAGCATTTTGGCGTACTGCTTGGTCAGCGCGTTTTTGGGTTGAGTGAGAATGGACACCAACGCCGTCTCGTCCAACGCGTTCAAGCCCACCACGATGGGAATACGCCCCACGAATTCGGGAATAAGACCGAACTTGATGAGGTCGTCGGGGCGCACGTCTTTGATGAGGTCGGCATAGTTGGACTCGTCCTTGTCTACGCCGCCGCCGAAGCCGATGCCGCCGTGCTCTCTTCTCTTGCTGATGATTTTGTCCAAGCCGACGAACGCGCCGCCGAAGATGAACAAAATGTTGGTGGTGTCGATCTGCAAGCATTCCTGCTGGGGATGCTTACGCCCGCCCTGCGGCGGCACGGAAGCCACCGTGCTCTCGATGATCTTGAGCAAGGCCTGCTGCACGCCTTCGCCGCTCACGTCGCGCGTGATGGACACGTTTTCGCCCTTACGGGCGATTTTGTCGATCTCGTCCACGTAGATGATGCCTTTTTCGGCGCGTTCGATATCGTAGTCCGCGGCCTGAATGAGCTTGAGCAGAATGTTCTCGACGTCTTCGCCGACGTACCCCGCTTCGGTCAAAGTGGTGGCGTCCGCCACGGCAAAGGGCACGTTGAGTATCTCGGCCAAAGACTTGGCCAAGAGCGTCTTGCCGCACCCCGTCGGGCCCAACAACAACACGTTGCTCTTCTCGAGGACGACGTCGCCTTTGGGCATCGCGCTGTCAATGCGCTTATAGTGATTGTAGACGGCCACCGACAAAGTCTTCTTGGCGTCCTCCTGCCCGACGATATACTCGTCCAACTGCGCCTTGATTTGCTTGGGCGTAGGCAACGCGCTCTTTTGCGCACGTTTTTTCGCGGGGTTTTTGCTGAACATATCGTGACATTGATTGACGCAGTCACGGCAGATATATCCGCCGTGTTCGCTGGCGATCAACGTACCCGCCTCCTGTTCGCTACGTCCGCAAAACGAGCAATGATAGTTGTGTTCCTTACTTGCCATAGTGTCTTTCCTTATAGATTATTCGGATTTCGGCCTTCTGTAATACACTTCGTCGATAAGGCCGTACTCTTTGGCCTCTTCGGCCGTCATGAAGTTGTCGCGCTCGCAATCGGCGGTCACTTGCTCGATGCTCTTGCCGGTGTGCTCGGCCAACAAGGAGTTCATCAATTTCTTGATGCCCAAAATGTTCTTGGCGTGGATCTCGATATCCGTCGCCTGACCTTGGAAGCCGGCGAGCACCTGGTGGATCATGATCTCGCTGTGGGGCAAACTATACCGCTTGCCTTTGGCGCCGCCCGACAGCAGGAATGCGCCCATGCTGGCGGCCAAACCGATGCAGATGGTGACGACGTCGCAGG
The DNA here is from genome assembly GCA_017394805.1 of Clostridia bacterium. Classification (NCBI taxonomy): domain Bacteria; kingdom Bacillati; phylum Bacillota; class Clostridia; species Clostridia bacterium. The sequence goes on from JAFPXC010000031.1 coordinate 61,729, forward strand.
AGATGTATTGCATGGTATCGTAGATGGCCAAGCCGTCGATGACGCTGCCGCCGGGGCTGTTGATATACATATAAATATCCTTCTTGGGATCTTGCGATTCCAGATACAGCAGTTGCGCGACCACCGCGTTGGCGATATCCCCGTTGATCTCGCCCGTCAAGAAGACGATGCGGTCCTGCAGCATACGCGAATACAAATCGTACCCGACTTCGCCGTTGGCGGTACGCTCGACGACGTGGGGAAGATAATACGTGTTTTTCTCGTTCATGTTTTTTCCTCCTTATTATTCTAACCCAATGCGTTTTGAATTATTCGGCTTTGGGTTCTTCTTTGGGATCGACCAACTTGTTGACGGACAGCAAATAGTCCACCAATTTGTCCGACAGCATACTGTTGTACAAATAGTCGAAGTCCTCGCGTTTCATTTCCTGTTTGTAGGTCTCCACGTCCTTGCCCACGGCCTCGGCGTCCTTTTGGATGCGCGCGTCCATTTCCTCGGGGCTGACGGTCAAGCCCTCGGCTTTGACGATCTCGGTCAGCACGAGGCTGCGCTTCTCTTGCTCCAAGCAACTTTGATGATAGTCCTCGACCATCTTCTCGCGGGTAACGCCCGTGTAGTTGCAGTAATCTTCCAAGGTCATACCGTTGCCGGAGAGCATCTTCTCGAAGTCGTTTACCTTGTTCTCGGCGGCTTCGTCGATGATTTTGGCGTTGATGCTCACTTCGTTGGCGGCCACCACGGCGGCGAGGAGATTATGCTCGGTACCGTTCTTAGCGCGGGACTCTTCCTGCTCGGCCAGCTCTTTGCGGTAGCTGTCCTTGAGCTCGGCCAAGGTATCGAAGTCCGACACGTCCTTGGCGAATTCGTCGTCCGCTTCGGGCAACACTTTGACTTTGAGGCTGTTGAGTTTGACGTGGAACACGGCCTCTTTGCCAGCCAACTCTTCCGCGCCGTAGTCGGAGGGGAAGGTCACCTTGATGTCGCGCTCTTCGTCGATATTCATACCCACGATCTGATCCTCGAAGCCGTCGATGAACTTGTGCGAACCCAAGGTCAACTCCTGCTCGTCGGCCGTACCGCCCGCGAAGAACTCCCCGTCGATGGAACCGGCGTAGTTGATATTGGTGGTGTCGCCCATCTCGGCGGGTCTGTCGGTGATATCCTGCCAATAGCCGGCCTTTTCACGCGCTTTGTTGAGTTTGTCCTCCACCATCTCGTCCGTGATCTCGCGGGGCAACACGCGCTCCACTTCGATATCCTTGTAGGTCAGGTTGTCCAAGGTGGGGTACTCGATGATGACGAAGGTGAACTCGATCTGCTCGTGATCGCACTTGCCGTACTCGAGGTCGGGCGAAGCCGCCACGCGCAGGCCGCTCATAATGTCTTGGTAGAAAGGACGATAGCACGCGTCCACGGCGGTGTCGATGGCTTCCTCGAGGAAAGCGTACGCGCCGTACATACTCTTGATGATATGCATAGGGGCTTTGCCCTTGCGGAAACCAACCACGTTAAAACGGGATTTGGTCTTGAAATAGGCTTCGGTTTCGAGGGCTTGGTAGACGTCGCCCTTCAACAAGAAAGTGTACTTCTTGACGTTGTCGTCGCATTGTTGCATCGTATACGGCACGTCGTAGTCGGTCTTTCTAAGGTTGATAACGATTTTGTTTTCATTTTCGCTCATGTAGAATTCCTCCAAAAAACTTTTCGCTCTTTACTATAACACAATTACCGTGCGAACGCAACTTTTTCGACGCGAGAAAACGGCGGATATTAATAAAAATATTAATATGTGCCGCCGAAATCGTCGATTTTTCGGCGAAAACCCGCCGATACGCCGCGAAACGCCCGCCGTACGGAACAAATTGCCCCAAATATTTGATTTTGGCGAGCCTACGCGATATAATATAGTTATGCCGCAGGACGTCGTTACTTTACACGCGCTTACCCAAGAACTCGCCGCCGCATTGACGGGCGGCAGAATAGACCGCGTTACCCAACCCGAAAAGGACGAGGTCTGTTTTTACGTGCGCAACAAAGGCCGCACGCAATGCTTGGTGGTCTCGGCCAATCCCAACGCGCCCCGTATGCACCTGACCTGCACCAAAAAGGACAATCCCTACGCCGCCCCCGCGTTTCTCATGCACTTGCGCAGGCACTTTCAAGGGGGCATGATACAGCGCGTCGAAGTGGTCAATTACGACCGCATCGTGCGCTTCGCGGTGCTCGGCCGCAACGAGATGCACGACGACGTGACCATGAGCCTCTACGTGGAGTTGATGGGGCGGTACAGCAACGTCATCGCCGTGGACGCCGAGGGCAAGATCACGGACGCCATGCGCCACATTCCGCCCGCCGAAAACCAACTGCGGGCCATACTGCCCCACCTTGCCTACACCCTGCCGCCGCAGACCAAGATTCCCCCCGACGACGTGGACGCCATAGCGGCCTATCTCGCGGGTTTTGCGGCGGGCGACTTGGTCAAATACCTGTTCGCGGGCGTGGCGGGTATGGTGAATATCACGGCGCGCGAGTTGGTCGCCCGTGCGGGATTGACCGCGCCCTATTCGCCCCTAACGACCGCGCAGGCGCAGGCTTTGGCCGCCGTCGTCAAAGCCGCGTACGAGACCTTCGGCACGCCCGCTTTCCGTCCCGCCTATGCACGCGACGAAATGGGCGAATACATAGATTACTATATATTCCCCTATCGCACGACGGGGTACGAAATGACCGAGACATCCACCCTCAACGAGGCGGCGGACTTGTGCCACGGACAGAAGGACAAGGCACTTCGGCTGAAAGCGAGCGGCAAGCATTTGGGCGCCGTCATCGACAACGCCATCAAGAAAAACGAGAAACTCTTGGCCGTCGCCAAACAAAAATTGTTGGACTGCGAACGCTACGAGGATCTGCGCGTGATGGGCGAACTCATCACGTCCAACCTCTACCGCCTGCACAAGGGCGACCGAGAGGCCGTCGTGTACGACTACTACGCGGACGAAGAGAGGACCGTTCCGTTGGACGTCATGCTCTCCCCCGCCGAAAACGCGCAGGCCTACTACAAGCGTTACGCCAAGCAAAAACGCACCGTGCAAGTGGCCGAGAAACAGGTGGTGGAGTATCAATCCACCCTCGCCTACCTACAGTCGGTCAAGACCGCATTTTCGCTGGCCGAGGACGCCAAAGATTTGACCGAAATCGAGCGAGAACTCGTGCAAAACGGGTTTTTGCAAGCCTCGCGCGACAATAAAAAAGTGCGCACGCCCGCGCCCGAAGAGCCGCCCCGCTACGTGGTGGACGGCTTCACCGTTCTGCGCGGCAAGAACAATCTGCAAAACGAGCGGCTGACCTTCCACGTCGCCAAGGAGAACGATATTTGGCTGCACGTCAAGGCCTCCGCAGGCTCGCACGTCGTCGTTCTCACCGAGGGCAAGCCCCTCCCCGACCACGTGTTGGAGACGGCCGCCGAGATAGCCGCCTACTACTCCGACCAAAAAGAGGGCGGCAAAGTCGCGGTGGACTACGCCCCCCGCCGCTACGTCAAGCACCACCCCGCAAAGAAGAGCGGCTTGGTCGTATACACCGACTACCAAACGATAACGGTAACCCCGAAAGGACACAAAGAGTATGAAACAAACTAATCGCCAAAAGAAACACGAGCGCAACGTGGCCGTGGCCACCTTGGGCATCTCCCTCGCGCTCATCGTAGCCCTGCACGCCTTGGCCGAAGGCTTCGCCAAGTTGGGACTGTTCAGCCTGGCTTTGGGCATCATTCCCGTCCTCGCCGTCTCCCAACTGAAAGATTGGCGATACGGCCTTATATTGGGCGCCTTCTTCGGCGTGGTCAGCCTATTGACCGCCGTCATCAAAGGCTACGCGGGGCTTCCCGTATGGCACAATATGCTCAACCCCCTCATCACCGTATTGCCCCGCGCCGTCGTGGGGTTGGCCTGTTCGCTCCTCTCCGCCCTCGCCGCACTCGTGATGAAGCGCATAGACGCCCGCCACGCTTTGACCGTGACCGAGGCACCCATAGCCGCCGACGGCGTTGCCGACAGCGAAGCGCAAGCGGAAGAGAACGCTTTGACGGAACAAGCGCCCCAAGCGGAAGAGAACGCCGTAGCGGCACAAGCGACCGAAGCGCCCGCCACGACCGAGGATGCCGTCACCTCGGCGGAGACTTCTTCGATTTTTGCACCCGACCAACCCGACCCCGTGCCATCGCGCGTCAGCGCCCGCAAGGTGGGCAAGGTCACGGTGGAGTATCTCGTCCACGCGGTCATCACCTTCATCGGCGTCATTCTCAACGCGGTCGGCTTCTTGGGAATGCTGCTCGTCTTCGCCCGCGGGGAGCAACTCAACGGCGCAGACTTCAACCTCTTGTACGTCCTCGAGTTCGTCGTCGGCACCAATACCCTCATCGAAGCCATCGTCTTCACCGTGCTCGTTCCCGCCATCGTAGTAGCCCTCAAACGCGCCAAGGTATTCGCCGTTCGTTAGATTTATACGGAAAACTTATCACAAATCATTGACAAACGCCATGATTTTGCATAAAATATATACTGCACGCGTTCGTTTCCCCGTTTCGTTTACGGCGCGTGCCTACAGACCGTGCGGATATGGCGGAATTGGTAGACGCGTTAGATTCAGGTTCTAATGGGGGCAACTTCATACAGGTTCAAGTCCTGCTATCCGCACCAAAAAACCTACACGAAAGTGCTGTTCCATTAGGGATTTTATGAAAAACTAAAATTCGATGGTAATTGCACTTTCGAGCGGTCAACAAAAAGGATTTGGAGATAATTCCAAGTCCTTTTTGCTATTTGGACGTTTTTTCAAGTTGGGCACGACTTGATTGTTGGGACAAATTATGCTATAGTTTTGGTATGATTATTTATGCTACGAAACAAACGATAGAAAGATACAGGATAGTATTGCCGCAAGATATGCATTCTCCGATCAGAGAGATGGCGCTTGCCGCCGTGCAAAAAGAAAGCGGAGACAGACTTTTGGAATGGGGTGCAAAACTTTTTTATTTCGACCGCAGAAAATGTCTTCAAGTGGTAAACTTTGCTTCAAAATTGACGCTGTTTTTGTTCGATGTCAAAGTCGATGATCTCTCGGGAGTCGGAAACGCTATCGCGCAGTATTTGTTGGATATCTATAGTAATAATGCCACGATGACGAAACTGTTGAAAAGGTTTTTTGACGATTATCCCGTTGTAGCGTTTGATCGGCTGGCGGATAAAAGAGCGATCGCTACGCTCAATCATACGCAGTTGACGTTTGCCGATGACGGCTATCGGTTTTTTGATTTTATCGAAAATAATGTTTTGCAAACAAAAAAGATCAATAAAAAAGTCAACTTCGACTGGATATTCACCGAAAAAATAGACGGCAAAACGGATTATTTCTATAGCGGAGAGAAATTTGAGCAACTATTGAAAGAGCGATACAAATAATACGCCGATTTCTCTTATAAAAATTATCGAAAAATCCGTACAATTTCGTTTTTTGCAATTGAAATTGTTCTATATATATGATAAACTATGATAGGAAAAGTTCGTGGAAGGTGAAGCGATGACTTTTGGTGAAAAAGTTAGATATGCGAGAATGAGACTGTCGCTCAGCCAAGAGGCTTTGGCGAAGGAACTCGGAATCTCCGCGCCTACCGTTACGCGGTGGGAGAAAGGCAATCGGGAACCGCAAGCCATGACGAGCGGCAAGTTTTATATGTATTGCGAAAAACACGGTATCATCTTCGATGACATGAAAGA
>JAFPXC010000032.1 GCA_017394805.1 Clostridia bacterium
AAGACTGTTTGTTTTTCTGGTTCAAAGAAATTAAAACTCATATATTCTTGTTTGCCCTCTTTCAAAGGCGAATTAACAAGGACACACTCGCTTTCTTTACCTATCTATTCACTTTTCAAGATACAAATGCACGTTTTTCAACGTGCTTTATTATACTAACACGAAAAAGGCCCCTTGTCAATACTTTTTTCAAATATTTTTGGAGAATTTTGCACTTTTTTTCGCACAAAATCACCCTTTCCTTGTTAGCATAGTCATTATATACACCTCTTTTGCGGTTGTCAACCGTTTTTTCGCGGTTTTTCAAACTTTTTTTCTATACATTTTGTAAGGGGGTATATATGGCATAATTCGACACTTTGACCACAATATGTTGTGGCTACCTTATATATATCGCGTATGCGCCCGCACGCGCTCGCGCATATACGCCCGCGTTACATATAGTAAGGTGGCAAAAGGCGACGATAAAACGTCTTTCTGCGGTTTCCGTACAAGAACGGCGCGAAGGGGAAATCCTCCGCGCCGTTCATTCAAAAACACAGAAGGTAGCCGTTCGGGTACCTCATTTCCTTGACCTGCCGTTGCATAAGCCGAAAACCACGCGGGCGCAAGCGCCCCGCCCAATCGCCTATGGCGCGACGTTGCCGTCCGAGCAATGTATCACGCACGAAGTCACACCCTCAAGATAACTGCTCGCCTTGAAAACATTTTGCCATTGCGCCTTGGTGCCTGCGTAATTAATATAGCGCAAGTTCACGCAACCGTAAAAAGCCCTGCCCTCGATGGAGCGAATATTCACGTCGAGGTTGACGGTACTTAGATTTTTACAATCGCTAAACGCCGAATCGCCGATGAGAACCAGACTATCGGGACAAGTCAGCGTCTGGAACGGCGCAGACATCAACGCGCGCCTATCGATAACGGCAATCTTGTCGGGGATTTTCAATTCCGTCAGAGGATACGAATACCTGGCCTTGTTGTATCCGCTGATCATGGGGCCGACCTCGTGACGCGTCACGAGAAACGCCTCGAACCCCCGCTCTTTAGTGAAGTCCGCAATCTCGAACTTTGCTTCCAGCGTACGTTTGGCGCCCTCGTTGACATAGGTGTACTCGTAATCGCTCGACACCTGCTCGCCGTCCTCATACCACCCGACGAAGCGACGATTGTTCCCTTCGGTGGCCGTCACGGTGACGGACTGCCCCGCGTCGTAGTAACCCGTGCCCGTCACGGAGCCGTCGGTTTCGTCGCAGACGACCGTTACGCTGTTGGCGTGCGCCACCAACAATACGCGTTCGACGCACCAGCCGTTGTCGATGGAAACGGTATATGGACCGTCCGCCGCGGCAGGCAAATCGTCCAGTTGATACACGACGGCGACGCGATAACTGCCGTCGCTGTACTTCGCCTTATACGTTAGCCCGCCTTCGGCAAGCGATGATTCGCTCAAAATAAACTCCTGATTAAATTCAAAGCTACGGCTCTTTTTCGTTTTTTCTGTTTTATACGCTTCGCCGAGAATGGCGTGCGTGTCGTATGCCACGCCGTCCACCTTGTGCGTGTCGCGATTGACGGACACCGCAATGCACCGATGGACGGTGCCGTACACGTCCTGCATTGCCTCGTACATCTTCGCATATTGCCCAAACGCTTTGGCTCGCATCTCCCAATCGGTGATGTCCGCACCCGTGAAAATGCCGACTGCACCACCGCGATAATAGTCCTTCGGCAACTCGCTCGTCAACTTGAGAAGCCGCCGATATTTCTTTTCGAAACTCGCCTCGAAATACAGGTAGACGATTTGTCCGGGCACGTCACCCTCTCCACCCGTGTACGTCGTAGAATGCGGCGTACCTAACGTCAGCAGCATGTCTGCTTCGTTCATACCTATCTCGATCTTGCGCGCAGTACGGCCGTTGATTTCCCCGCCCAACAACACGGAAGGCACTGTGACCACGGTGACCACGACCGCCAAAACGACGGCCAAAATCATCCACACGCGCCACGAAACGCGGTGTCTACGCCCCGCCGACGTTTCGGTCTCGACGACGGTACCGTTGACCAGAGTTTCCAAATTGCAACCGAATATCGCGGCCATACGGTTGAGCGTGTCGAGGTCGGGCACGTTACGCCCCGTTTCCCACTTGCTGATCGTCTTGTCCGTAGTGTTCAACTGCTCCGCCAACTGCCGCTGCGTGAGGCCGCATTCCTTGCGCAATGCGCTGATCCGTTCTCCTAATTCGTTGTTGTTCATACTTGCTCCTTTGGTCCGCAACACGGTTGCCTTTTTCATTATACCATATCTGTAACCGCTTTGGTAGTATCCTTTCTATCGTATTAGAACGAAACCGCGCCGTTTTGCTATCCGAAAACGAGAATACACGGGAGAATATCCGCTCATTCGGCGTTTTGTGTGGATTTTGTCCCGCGAGTTTCCCATTATATACGAATATAAAAAGTGGGCTGTTGTGAACAGCCCACCACTTTACCGACCTTTCGGTCATATGAAAATCATTTGGCGTTTACGCTCTATTCACTCCACCGCGGAGACCGTAGCAAAAGAGCCGTTGTTGCCGCCGATAAAATTGCCTTGGCCGTCCGTCAAGGTGTCGTATTTGGCAAAACCACTGCGAGCGTCCACGTCCGTACCGTCCCAATCCAAATCGCCGCAATAGCGCATACCTGTGGCCAATTTGAGCATATTCGCGGTGGAGAAATAAACGATACCGTCGCCCGCGTTGGCGTTGACGAGACCGCTTATCGAAGCCTGCGAAGTCAACTCGGCACCCGAGAAATCGCATACGCCCTCGAACGCGAGGACTACCGCGCTATCTATATCGCCGATGGCCGTGCCGACCGAACGATACCCCGTCACGCGTCCGTCGAAGACGGTGTTGCGAATAACGATATCGTAGCACTCCCCTGCCGTCGCGTCCCCGTCGACGTCTTCGCCGTCGCCCTCGGCGGTGCGCCCGACGTGGCCGATGATGCCGCCACAAGGGCCGTATTTGCCCGTCTCGGGGCCGCCGATAACGTCGGCGGATATATGACAATTCTCAATGGTCAACGTGCCGTTGACGAGCCGACGATTCGCGCCCGCGCCGCCGACGTAGCCCACAAGGCCCGCCGCGGTGGCCGCGCCTTTGATGGTGACGTCGTTGTCAACGGTGATGTTGCGCAAGGTGACGTTGGTAGCCGAGGTCACGGTAGTGGCCTCTACGGGCGCGTCGATGACGCCGCCCACGACGCCGACCGCGTTGCGGCTATGCTGCTTGGTGGTCAAAGTCATATCGAAGTTGCTGGCGGGCTCGTCCACGGTCAGTTTGGTGAAGCGGACGTTCTCTATGGTAGCCTCCCCATACACGGCTCCGATAAAGCCTGTCACGAAATACTTGCCACCCGTACCCTCGAAAGTCATCGCTTCGCGGTAGCCGGTAGCCTTGGTCAAACGAGCGCCGCTGATAACCACGGGATGCTCGGAATCGTCGGTGCCGAAGTAACCGGCGAAGTGTTTGACGGGCGCCCACTCATGCGCGGAAGCGTCGATGGTGGTGCCGGCGGGCATGATGATAGCTGCATTCTCGGATATCTTGCCCGAGTTGATTTGCGTAAACAGCGTATACAAATACTCGGCGGCATCCTTTTGCGCGGTTTTTATTTGCTCCGCAGTCGCGTCCGCTTGTACTTCGACGCCTATATAGAACACGTTGGCGGGCACATTATCACCAGCATAATCGCTCGGACAAAACGCCATTACTTGCATATATGCAAACGTTCCCGTGGATAGTGTATCGCTCGTATTCATTCTCGACGCCGCGACCTTGACGGCTTGCCCGTCCGAAAACGAGAGTGCCCGACGAACGTCGGCATTGCGTTCGACGATGAGGGAAGCGTCCTCGAGAATTTGGCTATCAAATTGGGACGTTACGATCTCATACCGACTTTTCCCGCACATTTCGCACAGGCCGTCCGTAACTCTATACGCGTGGTCGATTTTCGCAAGTTCCGTTTGCTCGACCAGCACCGCGCCGCATACCGCGCAATGCGATCCTTCGGTCAACCCCGTGTGTTGACAAGTAGGCGCGACCGCCGCGTCTACGACGGGCGTATGCCCTTTGGCGACGACTTCGGTATACGTCTTGCCGCAATCCGAGCAGACCGCTTGCCGCAGTCCGTCCGTCGTGCAGGTGGCGGGGGTAACGACCGTCCACTCGCGTGATACGTGCGTATGGGTGGCCGCATCCACTATACGATTGACGGTCAAGGTGTAGTCAACGACCTGCTCGCCCGCCGTTATGCGTATATAAAACGTATTTCCCCCCTCGTACAAGTGTATCGTGTTGGTCAACTCCTTCGTCATGGCGGCGTCGGCGTATGCCCGCACTTTGGCGTCCTCGTCCGACGACAGTTGCAACTGCGACAGCGAGAAGGCGTTGACGCCATCTGTGGCCGTCATAGATACGGTACGTGCGTTTTTATCCACTTTTACGGCGGTCACGTCGCCGTTTACGCCGCCGACCGTCACGGGCTTCGGCCCGCTCCACACGAATACGGCGAGGCATATAAACACCACGGCCAAACACGCCGCCGCGGCCAACACGACGCCGATAATCACCCCTTTGGAAAGGCGGCGGGCTGTTGGCTCGCTCGACGCGAATACGGGCGCGTCCTCGCGGCGCGGCGCTTCTTCCGTCGGCGTTTCGGTCGGGGTTTCGGGCGTTTCCGTCGTTTCGTCCTCGCCGTGTACCAGCTCGTCCAACGTACAGCCGAACACCTTACACAACCTGTCCAGCATTTCGATGTCGGGCGTGGTGTACCCCGTCTCCCACTTGCTGACGGTTTTGTCCGTTACGGACAACCGCTCGGCCAGTTGCTTTTGCGTCATACCGCTTTGCTTTCTCAACGCGCATATTCGCGTCGCCAATTCCGAATAATCCATACGTACCTCTTTGTGCGACGAAACAGACGCCGCATTGATTTGCCCTCATTATATCATCTGCGGCGTCGCTTTGCAAAGAGTATCCCCTCTCAAATATCAAGAACTGCACCGAATTCGACTCTCCAAAATGGAGAATCGGGCCGAAAAGTACCAAAAAAACCCGCAAAAATGCGGGGTTTTCGACGCATTGCGCGATTGTTCTTGTCTGACGTGACCTACTCCGTTTCGTCAAGATTGATGGTGATTATACCGCCGTCACCGTACAAATAGACGAATCTGCCCTCGCGCATCACGTTCGCACCTTGCAAAGCCGTCACGTCCACACGCTTGACGGTGCGCATTTCTCCATCCCGATAAGCGGTCAGAATGAAATATGCTTTCCTCTCGGTTTCCTGTTGCGGGTTGCCGTTTTCGTCCTTGGTGTTCTGCAACTTATAATAGTAAAACCGTCCGCCGATAAGACCGCGCTCGCGGTCCACCACGCAAGAGTACCCGCTCCACCCATCGGTTATTTCGTATCCGTTTTGCAGGCCTTCGTACCGTCCGTATTTCGCCTCGGCAATTTTGCCGAGTTCGCCCTCCTCCACGCGATACAGGTCCATCGCGGTCACCATGTATTCCTCTACCGTGTGTTTCCCGCCTATGCCGAGCAAGGTGTCGCCGACGAAGGGGATCAACGACGAATAGAACCCCGGCAAGGTCCCCTCGTCCGTGCAAGTGATATGCGCGGAATCGGACAGGTCGAAAGCAAGCAGAGGCTCTTCCTCTCGTGCGCGTGCCGTACACACGTACGCCGTTTGGCGGTCCAAGCGCACGCGGAACAGGCTGTCGCTTTCCGTCCTCAGGCGCTTGCACGCGCCCAGTATGGTGCGGTCTTCCGCGGATACGCTCGTCAAAATGACGCTGTCGATACCATTACCGTAATAATAGCCTTTGGGTTCATATTGAGACCAACGATAGTCCCGTCCCTCGCTCACGACGCTCAGCACGCCCGCCTCTTCCGACAACCATTCTTGCGATTGCACACACCCTTCCACCTCGACGGTGCCGACAAGACGCAAGGAGTTGCGGTCGAACGCAAGGCACGCGATTTGCGTAACGAGCCCCGACCGCGTCGCGCGATAGACTTGGTCCAAGCACGCAACATACACGCGCCCGTCTCCAAAACGGCAGACGCTCGTCGGGTAGGTAACGGAAGATACCATCACGGCGCTTTGGCCGAGTATCGACAGGTTTTCGTCAAACATGGTCAACGCCGTATAATGATAGTTATAGTTGGGTATCGTGCAATCTATCTCGGTGGGCGCGACGAGTATCTTGCGGTCGCCGTCGAGCACGTAGGGAACAAACGTGGACGGATCGTCGGGATCGACCGCACTTTCGCTCATAAAATGAGCGGTTTGCAAAAACAATCTGCCGTCAATGACGCGAGAGGAAACGTAATTTCCGCCCGGCAAAACGCGCTTTTCTTTGACGACGACGTGCTCTATATCCGAAACGTCCAAAACAAACACGGCGGTGGCGCCGCCGATATGGCCGCCCGTGCCGTAGCACGTCACGAAGGCCGTCTTGCCATCGTCTAAGACGCTCATCGCATACTTGTCTATATAATCGACGTCCTGCCCGAACGGCGCAAACTCAAACGTTGCGGCAAGCGCGGTTTCCAAACCCGCTTTGCGATAAAAGCGTATGCGCAAGCGGCGGGCGTGATAGTAGGTACGCACTTGGTTGCCGACCTGCTCTTCGTAGGCGTCGGCCTCCCCCGCAAATCGAGTCAGGTAACAAAAATAGTCGTCGCTTCCGACGTACGCCCCATCGCTCGCCGTACCCTCGTACTTCGGATACTCGTATACGCCCCAATCGATCTGCTGATTTTGGACGTAGTATTCGTTGCCTTGATAATAGCCGCGCCCGTTCACATAATGGATATTCTCTCGCCCGATAGTATCTTTGACGGTTTCGACCAAATCGGTCAGGGCCGCATACGAGTCCACCCGCGTGGGCAACGCAGGCAACTCGGCAATGGCGGACGGCTCTTCACGCGTATCCGCCCCCGCTTGGGCTTGCTCGGTGGGATGATCGTAAAGGGGAGCTTGATCAACAGAGGAATCGGCCTTGGGGTTGCCGTTCGCCGCGCTTTCGCCGTACGGCGACGAGGAAGAGCGGTCGGCGGCCATTTCGACCGACTTGTCGGACGACAACCCGCCCGCGGTGGGCAAGAACACGGCCAACGTCACCATCAGCACCACCAGACACGGTACGACGGACGACACCGTCGCCACGATGGCGCGACGGCGGCGACGCTTTTTCTCCACCATATCCAGCACGGCCTGCGTGCGTTCCTCATAGGTCTTCATACTTGTATCCCTCCTTCTCGAGCCATTCTTTCAAGGCAACCTTCCCGCGCGAAAGCAGATTGTACGTTTGCTTGACGGTCTTCCCCATGATCCGCGCCGTCTCCTCGGGCGAAAAGCCCTTCAGATAGCACAGGTACACCGCGTGGCGGTAGTCTATGGGTATCGACGACAACGCCCGCAGGAGTACCCGCCGCCGCTCGGCCGCTTCGGCGCTCTCTTCCGCGGTTTCGGGCGCCGTCAATGCGTCCGCCACCCCCTCGAAGGGCGTTTCGTGCCGCTTCTTGCGCAAGTAGTCCACCGACCGCGCGTAGGCCACCCGCCACAAGTACCCCTTGGACAGGCGGCGATAGGCGTTGCGGTAGACGAAATCCGCAATGGCTTTGAGGGCGATCTCCTCGGCCGCGTTGATCTCGCCGACCATACAAAGAGCATAGCGCACCAAATCGTCGCTGACCGCTGCCACCAACGCCGCCACTTCTTCGGGCGTGCGGATTTGGGTGTTCTCTTTGTCGGTAGTCATAGGGTACCTCGCCTATATAACGAACGAGAAAAAAGTTTTACTCACCGTTTTTCGAAAAAATCGCCCCGAAAGGCGATTCCCTCTTTGTTGTTGTGATTTTTAGAACAAATTGTTCATATACGCTTTGAGGAAGGCGCGGTTATTGCCCACGAAAACGGCGTTGCCGCGCACGAACAGGAAATATTCGGTTTGGGAGAAGTCCGTGCCCTGCTCATTGGCGATGCGATAGTAGGTAGTGAACACGTCGTAGGCCGTCTTGATGCTATCCGTATAGATGAGCATACCGTAGACGTAGTTCTTGCTGCCCTCTTCCTCGGCTTTGGAATAGTACTCCACGATGGCGTTGCACTTGAACGGCGCGCCGAGCGTCGAGCCGCCTTCTTCGTCCGCGGAAGACTTGGCGCCCGCCACCTGATATTCGGATTGGAGCGTCTGGTAGATATTGCGGGATTGGTCGCTGAGTTGCGCCAGATCCAGGCCGTATTCGCCCTCGATATGCACGGCGTTCAACTTGCCGTCCCGTCCCATGCGCTCGCTGAACGATTTGGACGCGGGAATGTGCAAAAAGAGGACGCCCAGCATGACGACTACGACGATAAAGATGACGGCTACCACCAAGCACCCCGCCACGAAGCAGGGCGTGCGGCTCTTCACTTTGCTCATAATGCATTCTCCTTTTGCCGACGAATCGACTTCCGCCTCGGCGAAAATCGCTTTCCTAAGTAATTATTATATACGAAATGCGGGCGTATGTCAATAGCGAACCTTTTGCCCGCGCAAAATCACGCGTTTTACGCCCCGTTTCGCCACATTGCTTTGAGTTTTTGGTAGTTGCGGTGGCAAATTTCGCAATCGGTGAGCGCACGGTGGGCGCCCGTGGTGTCGATGCCGAAATACTCGGCGATATAGGTCTGCCGATGGTGCGCTAGGTCGGGTAGCATCTTGCGCGACAGGCGCAATACGTCCACGAAATCGTTGGGCAAGGTGGCGCACAAATAGCGCACGAAATTGTCGTAGAGGGTGTTGACGTCGAAGTTGACGTTGTGACCGACGAGCACGTCGTCGTCCAAAAAGGCGCGGAATTCGGGCAATACGTCCCTCGGCAAAGGCGCGGGCCATACCATATCGTCCGTGATGCCCGTCAGCCCTTGTATGAAGTAGGTGACGGACTCGTGCGGGCGCACGAGAGAAGAAAAAGACGCAACGGGCACGTCGTCGCGCACCCGCAGAGCGGACACTTCGATGAGGTCCAACACGCCGTCCACCACGGTGTTGGTCTCCACGTCCACCACGGTGTAGTCGTCGGGAAACGCCCACAGATTTTGCCCTTTGTCGGGGCGTTTGAGCACGCGCGCTTGTCTGTCCGTCATCGCTTACCTTCCGTTTCGTCCGTCACGATATGCCATATCTCACGCGGTTTTCGGCGCAAATACTCGGCGAAAAAAGTGGGATAGGCGCGCACCTCGTCCAACTGCGCCACGGGTACCCAATGCACCTCTTCCCGTACGCCGTGCGTAACGCCGTGCGCGTCGAGCGTGCGACTGCCGCGGGGTTTCATCAGGTAGTAGAAGCACACCTCGTGACACACCAGGCCCTCCCATTCGCCGCCGTGACCCATAAAGAAGTTTTCGTGTACGGCGGCCAAGCGGTCCACTGCGTACCGAACGCCCGTCTCCTCGTACACTTCGCGTTCCACGGCCTCTTGCGAGGTCTCGCCCGCGTGTACGCCGCCGCCTATCGAATAGAGGTAGTCCTCGTTTTCGTTGCCGGCAAAGAGCACGTAGCCGTCCTCCACGATGATCGCCGCCGCACGGTACCGAAACCAATAGTTCTCCTTGGTAAATCCGTAATCCAATTCCATACGTCTTCCTTTTGGGCGCAAATACCCCCATACGTCACGGGGTTTTCGACGCCGTACACGTTTTTGGGACGTCCTTCGCCCGCCTTTCATTATAGGGCGATTCCGCTCGGTTGTCAAGGTGCGCGCGCCATCTTCCGCACCCCGTCGCGCTGTCTCGGCATTTTTTCGCGAAATGTTCGATTTCTATGTTGACAACGCCCCAAACCCGTCCTATTAGATAAGTGTTCTCCACCGTGCTCGGGCAAGAGGGCGAGGCCTCCTTTGTTTCTTAGCCATTTCGCGCCGTTGCCCTGCCCCGAGCACCAACCTAAGACTCCACGGGAGAACTTGTTGTTCGGAACCCCTCCATGCTACGCCGCGCCGCCGCACCAATCGACGGCTCAATCGGCAAGAATCGACGCCAATCGGCGTGATTCTCCGAACAACAACGCAAAAAACCGTCGCCAATCGGTTGACAAACGCAACCCAATGGCGTATTATAGTATAGTCACGTCGCGGGGTAGAGCAGCCGGTAGCTCGTCGGGCTCATAACCCGGAGGTCGAGGGTTCAAGTCCCTCCCCCGCAACCATGAAAGAAACCTGATTTGTCTACCAAATTAGGTTTCTTTTAGTTATATTCGCCTGCGGCGAGTTATATTGCGTTGCAGTTCTATTCGGCTCACGCCGAGTTATATTGCGCTGCGCGCAGTTTGAGGGCGAATATAATATAACTTTGCGGCGCAGCCGCAAAATATAACTGACCCGAAGGGACAATATCACTGCCACCATCGGTGGCAATATAACTTGATAGATTTGTGTCTTTATGTTATGATCTTTTTGAGGTGATAACCATGGCTGACAGCGTTCTCCGTGATAAATCCAAAGAATTTGCCAAGCAGATCGTTATCCTT
>JAFPXC010000033.1 GCA_017394805.1 Clostridia bacterium
CGTCTCCCGCTCGAGTACAAAACAGAAAACACTCCATGCGGGAGTGGCTCAGTGGTAGAGCGTTGCCTTGCCAAGGCAAATGTCGCGGGTTCGTTGCGGAAGCACGCCGAGCCAAAGCGATGGCCATCCCGTCTCCCGCTCGAGTACAAAACAGAAAACACTCCATGCGGGAGTGGCTCAGTGGTAGAGCGTTGCCTTGCCAAGGCAAATGTCGCGGGTCCGAATCCCGTCTCCCGCTCCAAATATGCACCATTAGCTCAGCTGGTAGAGCAACTGACTCTTAATCAGTGGGTCCCGGGTTCGAATCCCTGATGGTGCACCAAATCGGGCAAGCATTGTGCTTGCCTTTTTTGTTGCCCCACAGGGATTCTCGCCCTCCGCCGGACGGTATCCCGCCACTTCCTACCCTCAATCGCCGTCTATCATTCCCGCAAACCGCACTCTACGCACCGATCCGCATTCATTTCTCCCCCTATTCTCCCGCCAAACGTTCGAATATTCGTTTGGTATGTGCTATAATATATACGAATAAGGAGAAACTGAATGAAACTCGTATTTATTTTCGGCAGCGGTGCGGTCGGCAAAATGACCGTAGGCCAAGAATTGACCAAAATCACGGATTTGCGCCTCTTTCACAATCACATGACCATAGAGCCGGTTCTCGAAATCTTCGGCTATTACGACGGGCAAGCCGTAGACGAGTTGCGCGAGGTTATATTCAAAAACTTTGCGGCCTCTCAAAACTACGGAATGATTTTTACCTATATGTGGGCGTTTGATCATTCGTCCGATTGGGATTATATCGAACACGTAAAGGACATCTTCAACCCATACGGTACGCAGTTCTACTATGTAGAGCTGATTGCCACAAAAGAGGTGCGTATGTTACGAAACGTAACCGAAAATCGGATCAAAAACAAACCGTCAAAGGCCGATATAGAGCGCTCTATGGAGCGCTTGCAGCACGAGGAAAACTATCGCCTCATCAGCAAAGATGGAGAGATCCCCTTTGACAATTATATGCGTATCGACAACACAGACCTCTCGGCAAGCGACGTTGCCTTGATGATAAAACAAAGATTTGACTTATAGATAAGACCGCCGACGAATGCAAGTGAAGCACGGTTCGTATAGAACCCCTCGCCGCCATTTCGGCCTACCCCCTACGTCAATCGTCGCAAACCGTCGAACCTGATTTTCACATAAAAAAAAAGAGACTGCCTCTTGGCAATCTCTTTTTTTGATTTGATGGTGTTATTTGGCGTACTCGACGCTGCGCAACTCTCGAATGACGCAAACCTTGATTTGGCCGGGATATTCCAATTCGATTTCCAATTTCTTGGCGATTTCCTTAGCCATAAAGTAGGTTTTTTCATCGTTGACTTGCTCGGGCTTGACCATAACGCGGATCTCTCTGCCGGCTTGAATCGCATAACTCTGCTCTACACCGTCAAAGGAATTGGCGATATGCTCGATGCTTTCCAGTCTCTTGACGTAACTCTCCAACGACGCACGTCTCGCACCCGGACGGGCGCTCGAAATGGCGTCGGCGATTTGCACAATCATGGCCTCCAACGTCTTGGGTTCCACGTCGCCGTGGTGCGCTTCAATAGCGTGTACGACGGCGGGGCTTTCCTTGAACTTCTTGGTCAATTCCACGCCAAGCGCGACGTGCGTACCCTCGACCTCGTGGTCGATGGCCTTACCTATATCATGCAACAAACCCGCACGTTTGGCGATCTTGATATCCGCGCCCAATTCCGCGGCCAACACGCCCGAAAGGTAGCAGACTTCCAACGAGTGCTGCAACACGTTTTGACCGTAACTGGTACGGAACTTCAGCCGTCCCAGCAGTTTGATCAACTCGGGGTGCAAATTATATACGCCCGAATCGTAAGTAGCCTGTTCGCCCGCTTCTTTCATTTGATTTTCGATCTCATTACGGGATTTGTCCACCACTTCCTCTATACGGGCGGGGTGTATTCTGCCGTCTGCGACCAGTTTTTCCAAACTGACGCGGGCAATCTCACGTCTCACGGGATCGAATCCGGACAACGTCACTACGTCGGGGGTGTCGTCGATGATGATATCCACACCGGTCGCATTCTCCAATGCACGGATATTACGACCTACTCTACCGATGATACGGCCTTTCATCTCTTCGTTGGGCAGGGCCACGACCGACACGGCCATTTCGCTCGCGTGATCGGTGGCGCAACGCTGTATCGCCAACGTGATGATTTCTTTGGCCTTCTTTTCGGCTTCTTCTTTGGCCTGTGCTTCGATGGCCTTGCACTCGTTCAGCGCGTCGCGTTTGGCTTCTTCCACCATACCGGCGACCAACTCCGCTTTGGCTTCGTCTTTGGTCATACCGGCCACGCGTTCCAATTCGCTTTCGATTTGACCTTCACGCACGTCCAACTGCTCCCGTTTGGTCTCCAAGTTACGCTCGGTTTCGGCGAGCTTGGCGCGCGTATTGTCCAATTCCTGCGCTTTTTTGTCCAACACTTCCTCTTTTTTGTTGAGTTGGTCGTCTCTGGCGGCCAATCTCTGTTCGGTGCGTTGGTTCTCTTGGCGAGCGGCGCGGCTTTCCTTTTCGATTTCCGCGCGGAGCCTGTGTTGCTCTTCTTTTGCCTCGAGTAGCGCTTCTTTACGAAGCGTTTTTGCTTCAACTTTGCCTTCTTCGACTATTCGTTCGGCTTCCGCTTTGGCGCTTTTGAATTTCTTACCTACAAACATTTTGTATCCGAAAAATCCGCCTACCACACCCACTGCCGCCGTTGCGATGGCAATAAGCGCGATACCCCAACCGGGGACGGAAGACAACAGCATAGTCGCAACCATACTGATAATCATGTTCAACCTCCTAATATTCAAATTTCAAGTAACAATATACTGCGAAAGCAGAAATTATAAACTGTTTCGATTATACTCTACTTCAACTATTATTGTCAATATTATTTAGTTAAAACGCGGAATATTTTGTCATAAGTTAATCAATCCGCTCCTCGAAGCCATCGAAAAACGCCTTTGACAAAACCCCTCGGCGCGACCGTTGCCGCTACACGCGTGAGAAGAAGGACACAACTTTGCCCAATATGCGCGCGTTCTCCAACTCGTCGTCCACGTACACCAACGGGGCGTGCGCGGGGTTTTCGGGCATCAACACCAACTTGTTCTGCTTGTCATAATAGTACACGCGTTTGATGGTGGCGGCTTCGCCGATGGCCACCACGGCTATCTCGCCGTTATTGACCATCTCCTGCTTGTGCACGAACACCAAATCCCCGTCGAAAATGCGGGCGTTGATCATGCTGTCGCCTTCCGCCACCACGCAAAAGTCGGCGTTAGTCTCCATGCTTTGCAGGATATAATTCTCGTAACTGTCCTCGGCGTAGATGGGTGCGCCGCACGCCACGGACGCCAACACGGGCAGACGTTTATAGGGCAACCCGTCCTGAATGATGGCTTGCACGCCCGTATCCCTGTCGCTTTCTTTCCCGAGCAAATAGTCCACGGTCACGTCGTACAAGGCGGCGAGTGCCAAAAGGTCTTGCGCTTTCGGCTCGGTGGTATTGTTTTCCCACTTGGCGACGGCCTGTTGGGACACGCCCAATTTCTCGCCGACTTCGGCTTGCGTCAAGCGATTTTTCTTGCGTTCTCTTTTCAAAATGCTTCCGTTCATAACACACCTCGCTATTATAATACAATAAATATTTGTATTTTGCAAGAGGTTTTATCATATTTTTTCTCTAATTTACAACTTTTTATTGTATTTTTAGACAAAAACAGAGAGATGGACGCTTTTCCCCCGACGAAACGCCGCCCGACGGAAGCCGACAAAAAAGCGGGTCGCTCTTTCGAGCGCCCCGCCGTCTATTTGCGCTTACAGCAATATGCAAATCATTCCGCCTTTGCCTTCGTTGACGATACGCCCCAACGTCTTGCGCATCTTGTTGGGCGCGTCCTTGGGCATGGCGTTCAACTTGTTGTTCAACCCCTCGTTGACCAGGCTCGACAGGGATTTCCCAAACATATTCGTTTGCCAAATACCCTTGGGATTCGTCTCGAATTCGCTCAGGAGATACTTCACCAACTCCTCGCTCTGCTGCTCGCTGCCCACCACGGGATTGACCTCGGTCTCCACGTCCACCTTCATAATATGCAGGCTGGGAGCCGACGCTTTCAGGCGCACGCCGAAGCGCCCTGCCTGTTTCATGATCTCGGGCTCGGCCAATTCCATCTCGTCCTCGGTGGGTTCGACCAACCCGTAGCCGCATTCCTCCACCTGTTCGAGCGCCTTTTTGAGACGCGCCACCTGTTTGGCGTCGCGCGAGAGGGCGTTGACATAGGACAGCAAATCGAATTCGCCCGATATCTCTCGGCTGCAGCAATCGCCCAGCGTGTGGTAAAACAGTTGCGGTTGCATCTTGTATTCCAGCCGTACCGTACCCGTGCCGAGGTCGCAACCGATCGTGCAATCCTCCACTTCCTCCCCCACGATGAGGGGCGCTATCCGCATGGCGTCGCGCATTTTGACCACTTCCGCGGTCGCCTCGGCCAAGCGAATGAACTGTGCCGAGACCAGCGGGTGATCGGCGTCCAACGCCGCCATCCAATCGGGCAACAAGGCGTCCACGCGCTTGACGGGGAACTCCATAAGCACCGCGGACATGATTTCGTCCACGTTTTTTTCGCTCATATTGAGCACGTCCACGGCCAATACGGGCACGCCGTATCGTTCGGCCAGCGCGTCGCGCAATTTCAAGGTATCCGCCGCATTGGGCGTCTTGGTGTTCAGCACCACGGCGAAAGGCTTGCCTTCCTTTTGCAACTCGTCCACCACTCTGCCCTCGGCGCCGAGGTAGGCGGGGCGAGGCAAATCAGTGATATCCCCGTCCGAGGTCACGACCAACCCGATGGTGCTATGGTCGCGTATCACCTTGCGCGTACCCAACTCGGCCGCTTCGGAGAAGGTCATCTCCTCGGCCTGCCACGGCGTTTTGACCATACGCGCCTTCCCGTCCTCGGTAGCGCCCATCGCGCCGTCGATCATATACCCCACGCAGTCTATCAAGCGCACCTTGGCCGTCAGCACTTCGCCGAACGCCACGTCCACGCCTTTCGCGGGCACGAATTTGGGTTGCGTCGTCATAACGGTTTTGCCGTCCGCCGACTGAGGCAATTCGTCAAGGGCGCGTTTGCGCTCGTTTTCGTCCTCGATACGAGGCATAACCGCCAATTCCATAAAGTTTTTGATAAACGTGGACTTACCCGTCCGCACCGGGCCGACCACGCCGATGTAAATTTCACCGTTCGTACGCATGGCAATATCGTTATACAAATTATTCGTGTCCATTTTGTCCTCCCTAACTTTGCTACAATGTATGACGAAACGCCTTGCGTTAGAACGCCCCGCGGCACAAAAAAAAAGCGTCGGAAATTACCCGACGCCTTTTACGCGCGCATATGCGCACGAACTTATAGAATACCCTTTCGCAAAGCCAACAGCCGCTCGCCCCCGATATACATACCGTATTCGGGTTTTTCGGGCAATTCTTTCATCAAGTCGGCGATCCATTCTCCCGCATAGCGCACGGCCTCGGCAAGTCCTTTGCCGTACAGCACGCGCGTCAGCACGATATTGGAAAACATATCGCCCGTACCGCACACGCCCTGATGGTGGAAAGGATGCGTAAACACGTCGATTTGTCCGTCGTCGTACACGAAGTTGGCCACCTCGTCGCCGTTGCGGATACCCGTCACCACCACGCGCTTGACGCCCAACGCCATTGCGTGACCTTGCAAAAACGCGATTTTCTCCGCATACTCCACGCCGTCCAACTTGGCGTAATCCGCGCCCGTCAACGCGCAAAACTCGGTGAAATTGGGGCAGGTCAAGTCGGCCAAGCGCACCAACCGCAAGGACGCTTCGACGTGTTCGGCCGAAGCGAACAATCGGCCGTCGTCCCCCATCACGGGATCCACCATGACAAAAGCGCCCGCCTTTTTCAAACGCTCCACCGCGGGCAAAACGGCTTCGACGCCCTTATCGTCGGCGAAACAGCCCGTCAGCACGGCGTCGGGCGCAAAGTCCAAAGTCGCCCAATGCGCCGCCACTTTGGGCAAAAACTCGCTAAGTGACGCAAATTGAACGCCCGCTACGCGGGTAGAAGAAGAAAACACCGCGGTCGGGACAGGATACGCTTTGCAATCGCACACCGAAAGGATGGGCATAGCCACTCCCAAGGTGCACGCGGCAATACCTGCGATATCGTTAAACACTACGACCTGTTTCATACCGAACTCCTCCTATTTTTTGCACAACTCCTCCAGAGTCGCGTATTCCAAACTTGTCACCAACACCTTAGCGCAAAGGTCCAGTTCTTCCATCGGCGCGTAACTCGGCGCCACGCGGATAGTGCTGTCCATATCGTCGCGGTGCAACGGATGCGCACAACCCGCCTCGGTCAATTTCAAGCCCGCCTTGCGGCACAATTCGATGACGCGGTGCGCCACTTTGGGCAAGGTGGTGATGGTGATAAAATAGCCGCCCTTCGGCTCCGTCCACTTGACGGCTTTGCAGCCGTCAAACGTCTCTCGCAACGCCGCGATGATCACCTCGAACTTGGGGCGCAGGATAGCGGCGTGCTTTTCCATATGTACGCGCAGATTCTCGGCGGATTGCAAGAACTGTGCGTGCGCGTACTGGTTGATTTTGTCATAATTGATGGTCTGCGCAGACAGCATCTTGTGCATAGACACGAAGTTTTTGTCCGAACACACCAACGCGCTGATGCCACCCGAAGCGAAGGTGATTTTGGACGTGGAAACGAACATATAGAACCTATCTATGTTGGGATTCTCCTCGCAAAACACGTTTTTGAGTTTGGGCGCGTCGGGATACAGGTCGTGCGCGAAATAGGCGTTGTCCCAAAAGATGCGGAAGTCGGTGGCGGCGGTGCGCATATTCATCAAGCGCGTCACCACCTCGTCCGAGTAGACGATACCCGTGGGATTGCTGAACCGAGGCACGCAGAACATACCCTTGATATTCTGGTCGCCCGCGACCAACTCCTCCACGAGGTCCATATCCGGCCCGTTCTCGTCCAACGGCACCGAAATCATCTGTATACCGAATTGTTCCAGCAAGGTGAAGTGGCGGTCGTAGCCGGGCACGGGGCAAATGAACTTGACCTCGGACAGCTTGCACCAAGGCGTCGAGCCGCACACGCCGAAGCAATAAGCGCGCGACAGCACGTCGTACATCAGGTTGAGGCTGTTGCTACCGCCGACCATCACGTTTTCCTTGTTGACCGACAGGATATCGGCCAGCACTTCGCGCAACTCGGGCACGCCGTCCAAATAGCCGTAGTTGCGGTAATCCGCGCCCTTGGGCGATTTGAAAGTGGAATTGCAAATATTGAGAAGGGGCATAGACAGGTCCAACTGCTCGGGAGAGGGTTTTCCTCTCGACAAATCGAGATTCAATTTCTCTTTTACCAACAGATTATGCCTTTTCCTAGCGTTTGCCAAACTGCTTTGCAATGCCTCGCGGCTCATCGTCGAATAGTCCATTATATTCCTCCGTTGTATATAGTCATTGTATAACTTTCACGCGACGAGTGTCAAACGAATGACCGACTTCGCGCATATTTCGCACAATTTACAGTTGTTCCTCTTGCTTGTTGCGTAGCACCAACTTGATGGGCGTGCCCGAAAAGTCGAACGCTTTACGCAAGCCGTTCTCCAGATACCGCTTGTAACTGAAATGCATCAAGGTCTCGTCGTTGACGAACATGACGAACGTCGGCTGACAGATATCCGTCTGCGTGGTGTAGTATATTTTCAGTCTTCTGCCGTTCTTTGTGGGCGGTTCGTTGACGGCGATGAGGTCGGCGATAACGTCGTTCAAGGTCCCCGTCGACACCCGTCTGCAGGCGTTTTGGTAGGCGATCTCGGCTTCGCCGAGGATCTTCTCCACCCGCTGTCCCGTCAAAGCGGACACGAACACCGCGCGGTAGTAATCCATAAACTTGAGGCTGTTGGACAAAATCTTCTTGTAGCGGTTGACCGTATCGTTGTCTTTTTCGATGACGTCCCACTTGTTGATCACCAGCACGCTCGGCTTGCCTTGGGCGTGGATATAGCCCGCTATCTTCACGTCCTGCTCGGTGATCTCGGTTTGCGCGTCGATGACCAACAGCACCACGTCCGCGCGGCGCACGCTAGCCAAAGCCCGCATCACCGAGTAATATTCCACGTCCTCGCCGACGGCTTTTTGCTTGCGCATACCCGCCGTATCTATGAGGGTGTAGGTCTTATCCCCCCGTTTCAGCGTGCTGTCGATGGAATCTCGGGTAGTGCCCGCTATATCCGTCACGATGTTGCGGTCTACGCCCAGCAATTTGTTGACCAGACTGCTCTTGCCCGCGTTGGGCTTGCCGACCACGGCGATTTTGAGTCCTTCTTCCTTGTCTTCGGGCGTTGCCGTCGTACCCAGCGCCTCCACCACGGCGTCCAGCACGTCGCCGATGCCCTTGGCGTGTTCGGCGCTCACGCCGTACGGATCGCCCAGCCCGAGGGCGTAGAAATCGTAGGGCGTTTCGCCCGGATTGTCCAACTTGTTCACCACCAGCACGACGGGTTTTTGCGTATGGCGCAGATAGGTGGCGATGCGATAATCGTCCCACACGATGCCCTGCTTGCCGTCCACCATGAATACGATGCAGTCCGCGATATCCACGGCCAACTCCGCCTGCCGTTTGATGTGTTGCCACATAACGTCATCGCTCTTCACGTCGATGCCGCCCGTGTCGATCATAGTGAAAGAATGCCCGCACCACTCCACGTCGGCGTAGATACGGTCGCGCGTCACGCCGGGCATATCCAGCGTAATGGAAATACGCTTGCCCGCCACCTGATTGAAAAAGGTCGATTTGCCCACGTTGGGGCGGCCGACCACGGCTACCAATTTGTTACTCATTTCTTTCCTTCCTATGGGCGAGGATCCCGATGAGGTCTCCGCCGCCCTCGCATATATGTATCCTGCAATCCAATTCGCGCTCGAGATCGACCACGCTCATGCCGTCCAACAGCACGGATTCGAACTCTTTCAAGGTTGTATCGGGCAATATCACGTCTTTGTGATAGCCCCGCGCCTTCAACTGTTTTACGATATCGCCGCCCGTCAGCAGTCCCGCCACCGTCACGGTTTTGCCGAACCAATCGTTTTTGACGACGGCTACGTCCAATTCGACGGGTTGCCCCCCGTCGGCGATGCGTTTGACGACGCCTTCGAGTATTCCCGCAAAGGCCACGCCCGTCACCAGCGTATATTTGCCCGACAATCGGGGATTGGCGGCCAACGCTTCGTCCGCTTCCCGCAAAAACGTGCTCACCATACCCACGCCGTTCTCGATCTGCACGAAGTCCTCGTAGGTCTCGTACTTGGGCATAGGCAGGTCGGCCAATATATACATCTCGTCCGAGCACCACACCCAATGCGTGCCGAGGGCCTCCACGCACATCGCCTGCATCTCTTCGACCATACGCACGGTCTCCGCCGCGCACCGTTTGCCGACGGGGTGCAAGGGGTACAACCCTTCGCGGTGTTCGGTCAATCCCACAGGCACCACGGCCACCGAGCGCACGTGCGGCGTCAACTCGTACAATTTCACCAGGGTTTCGCGTAGCACCTCGCCGTCGTTTATCCCCTCCACCATCACGATTTGCGTATGCATATCTATCCCGCGTTCGGCAAACCGCCGCATATACTCGAACACTTTGGTGCTTTGGGGATTGGCGCACAGCAATTTCTTGACGTCGGGGTCGTAGGCGTGCACGGACACGTAGAGGGGCGACAGCCCCAGGCGCAATATGCGCTCTACGTCTTCCTCTTTGAGGTTGCTCAAGGTCACGTACGAGCCGCACGCGAACGAGGTGCGGTAGTCGTCGTCCTTGACGTACAGCGAAGGCCGCATTCCTTTGGGACATTGTTCCACGAAGCAGAATATACAGCGGTTGGTGCACGGCTTGATGGGCATATCCACCGATTCGTATTCGATACCCATCGGCTGATAATCCTCTTTGCGAAGGTGTGCTTTGTGCTCCTTACCTTCCCTAAGGAAGGTAACGTCGAACTCACTTTGCCCGTCGTAATAGGCAAAGTCCAATGCGTCTTGGTAGGGATAGCCGTCGAACGCCGCAATGACGTCGCCTTTGCGTAGTCCCGCGCGGAACGCCGCCGACATAAAGTGCACTTTCGTAACGGATAACGGCATTATTCTTCAAAGGTCTGTATATACACCCTCTTGATGACGATATCCCTCACGGGCACGTCGTCGTAGCGAGCGGGATATCCCAACTTGGTCTGTATCACCTTGCTCGTCGTAGCCACCTTGCTGATGGCGATGGCCACTTTCATACTTTCGTCGTCCACCACTCGACCGAACGCCGCGTATTCGCCGTCCAAAAAGTCGCATTTGTTGACGCAGATGAAGAATTGCGACGACGCGCTGTCGGGCACGTTGGTACGCGCCATAGACAAAGTGCCGAGGGTATGCTTCACGGGGTTTTTGACGCCGTTTGAGCGGAATTCACCCTTGATAGAGGGCGTGTATTTGGCCTCCAACGCGGGCGTCATACCGCCGCCTTGTATCATAAATCTGTCGATCACGCGGTGAAAGATCAAGCCGTTGTAGAAGTTCTCGTTGGCGAGCTTGACGAAGTTTTCACAGGTGATGGGGGCGTATTCGGGGAATAATTCACAGCGAATTTTGCGCCCGTCTTCCAATTCGATAGTGGCAAACGTTCTCATAATATCTCCTTATTGCGGCGGTGTGCCGCCGCCTTCTATTCTCAAATTCATTTCGTGCCGCAGTTGGGGCGCGATATTCACGATATCCGACAGGCTCATACTCGCGTAGGTCACCCCGCGCGAATGGAATTCCTGCCGCCGCTCCACGTCCACCAGGAGTTCGTCCACGGCGAACAAGGTCTCCATCGGCGTGCGGCTGGGAATGACCAGCGCCCGCTTCACCAGATAGCGACGGACTTCGTGCTCGTGTTGCGTCACCGCCGTAGTCACCACCACGCTCACACCGCGCATAAAGGCGGCGAATACGGGCTTGCTTTGGGGTACGGTCACCAATATATCGGCGACGTCCAGGATATTGTCGTCCAACTTGTCGTTGATGAGCACGCCCGCCTTGAACTCGGGCAACTCCATATAATGGCGGCGCAAGGTCTTGTTGGCGGTGATGATGATGAGGTTGTAGTTCTCTTTTTTGCGCATCAGCAATTCGACGTCCTCGCGCATGGTATCCGTGGCGTATTCTCCCCCGTTCACCACCACCACGGGCAGGTCGTCCCCGATGCCCAAGAGGTGCTTTTTATCCGCCAAGGTCATGCCGTTGTCGATTTTGAGCGAAGGCATACCTATGACGGAGATCCTGTCCATATCCACGCCGAACTTTACGAGGTTTTGTTTTATCTCGGGGTTTTCCACGAAATACCCGTCCGCGTCCAATCGGACGAAGGTGGGATCGAGGGCGAAATCGGTCACCGCGCCCACCACGCCCACGGGCTTGCCGTACAGATTTTTGGCTCTTAGCGCCAAATTCAACGCGTAAGGCGTCGTGCATATCACCATCACGGGGTCGAAGCGTTTAAATACGTTCAGCACTCTACCCACCTCGATATCCCTGTTTTCTTTGTCGTTCGTTTTGGCGTATTTGTTTTTGTTTTGCTCTTTGATATTCTGCAAAGCCTTGGCTTCTCGGTTCTCCGAATAGAGGTGCAAAAGACGTCTTGCGTGGCGCACGACGAACCATTTGGCGGCGTCCTGCGCGCGGCGAATGACCGTATTGGTATAGGCGGCGTGATCCACCAAAATAACGTCGCAGGGGCGAAACTCCTGTTGTATGTAGAACTTCAGGGCGTCCGCTACCGGCTCGTCCGTGTCCTTATCGTACAATATCACGACGTGTTTGTTCCACCTTACTTCCATCGTACACTCCCCATTCGTGTTTTACACGAATTTCCTTTTGCGTGTCGTTACACTTCCACCACGACGGGCACCACCATGGGCACCGAATGGATGGACTGCCTTGCGCGGTTGCGCACGGCGCGGGCAATCTTGGCTTTCAAGGCGCTGCGCTTGTCCGCGTCCTTGTAGCGTTCCTTGGCCATCAACTGCTGTATATCCGTCTTCACGGCGCCCGCGAAATCTTCCGCCGCCGCGACGCCGCGCAGCATCACTTCGGGCGCGCCCACCAAAGTACCGTCCGTCAAGCGAATGCTCACGAACACCAGCACCATACCTTCGCTGGCCAACTTGCGACGGTCGCGGATGATGGACTCCATACTGTCCTCGCCCGATTCGGCGCCGTCTATATAGGTATTACCCGCCGCGATAGTGCCTACTTGCTTGACGCTGCGGGCGTTGGCGCGCACCAACATACCTATCTCGGGTATCAATATATTCTTCCGCGACACGCCCATGGTCTCGGCGAGGTCGGCGTGCATGGTCAGGTGACGGTATTCGCCGTGGACGGGAATAAACATCTTGGGGCGTATCAAAGACAGCATCAACTTCAACTCTTCCCTATGCGCGTGCCCCGATACGTGGATATCTTTCAGGGTGTGAT
This sequence comes from Clostridia bacterium, assembly GCA_017394805.1. Taxonomy (NCBI): domain Bacteria; kingdom Bacillati; phylum Bacillota; class Clostridia; species Clostridia bacterium. The sequence goes on from JAFPXC010000033.1 coordinate 12,651, forward strand.
ACACCACCTGACAGCCCAAGCGGCACAGGTTGTTGATCACCGAGTACACCGAGCGCTCGTTGCCGGGAATGGGGCTTGCCGAAATGATGACGGTATCGTTACCGCCCAACTTTATCTTATTGTATTCGCCCATCGCCATACGCGACAAGGCGCTCATCTGCTCTCCTTGGCTGCCCGTGCTCACCACGACCAACTCCCCGTCGGGGATCCGTTTGATTTTGTCGATATCCACGATATTCTCGTTGGCGACGTGCAACAGCCCGAGTTGTCGGCCTATTTCGGCTATCTTCACCATACTTCTGCCGCCAAAGGCCACTTTGCGCTTGTATTTGACGGCGGTATCTATGATTTGTTGCAAACGGTTGACGTTGCTGGCGAAGGTGGCCACGATGATACGTCTGCCGATATTGTCGTCGAAAAGCACGTCGAAGTTCTCCCCCACCATACGCTCGCTGACCGTGCTACCCTCGCGCTCCACGTTGGTACTCTCGCCCAGCATCAACAATACGCCCTTGTCGCCGATACGCGACAAACGCGGAATGTCGGTCAACCCGCCCTCGGGGGGCGTGTAGTCGAACTTGTAGTCGCCCGTAAAGAAGACCACGCCCGCAGGCGTCGCCACGGACAACGCGAACGCACCCGCTATCGAGTGGCAGACGTGTACGTATTCCACGCGGAAGGGATTGCATACGGTCACGTCGCCCGCCTTCACCACGTGCAGTTTGCGGCTCTTCACACCGCGCTCTTCCAACTTGCTCTGCACCAAGGCGATGGTCAGGTCGCTGCCGTACACGGCGAGGTCGAATTCTTCCAAAAGGTAAGGCACGGCGCCGATATGGTCCTCGTGCCCGTGCGTAAGAAAAAGACCTACGATATTCGCGTAGTTCTCCCGAATGAACGTCGAATCGGGTATCACGTAATCGATACCCGGCGTGTCCTCCGTGGGGAAGGACTGCCCCGCGTCCACGATAATGTATTTATTGCCGAAACCCAAGACCGTCATGTTCTTGCCGATTTCGCCTACACCGCCCAAAAAGCCGACGGTAACGCTTTTCAATTTAGCCAATGCTTCACTCCATAATTGTAATAAACTAAATTATTATACAATTATTCGGCGGTCTTGGCAAGTCATTTCACCTCTTTTTGCGTGCAAAAAGGACGGAATCCCCGATTATTTTGTCGAATCCCGCCCTTTCGCTACGTTTTTCGCCTGCGTTTGGCGTCGCTTACAACGCGTCCGCGGCGACTTGTCGTTGCGTCACCACGTGCAGATTGGTCTCGTAATAGGTGGGCAAAGTGCCGATATCCGACCAAAATCCCGCGCACTCTTTCGCGTACAGATTCCCCAATAGCGCGGGGAAAACGTCCTTGGCGAAATCCACGAATCCGTCGGGCACGAAGTGTAGCAAACGGCGGTCGCAAACGTAGATACCCGTATTCACCAGGCGCGACGTCGGGTGTAGCGGTTTTTCCTCGAACGAGCGCACCAACCCGTTTTGGTCGGCGACGATCACGCCGAAGCGCGAGGGATTTTCCACCCGATAGGAAGCGATGGTTACCAATCCGCCCTTTTCGTAATGGAAGTCCGCCAACGCCCCGAGGTCAAAGTCGGTATAGGCGTCGCCCGACACCACCAAAAAGTCTTCGTCGAGAAAGGACGCCGCGTTTTTCACGCCGCCCGCCGTTCCCAAGGGCTTCTCCTCTCGAAAGTAGTGCAAGCGCACGCCCATTTCCGCGCCGTCGCCGAATGCCTCCACTATTTTATCCCCCATATACCCCAGCGTCACCGCTATATCCGTCACGCCCGCAAGGCGAAGCCGCCTCACGATATACCACATCACCGGCTTGTCCAAAATGGGCACCAAGGGCTTGGGCAAATGATTGGTCAAAGGCATCAATCGACTGCCTCTTCCGCCTGCCATTATCACACCTTTCATACATACCTCCTTGCTTATGTATCCGTCGGCAAATATCGCGTTTCCCCGTGCATTCACGCACTTTTGCGCGTTTTCAAAGTGCGGACGGCGACCTCGGCGCGGCCGCCCGCCGTCTTGCTCACAGGTCTTTCGGCTCGTGCGGTTTGTCGTTCAGACGCTTCTTCACGAGCCCCGCCACGGTCACGCCGAGGCCCGCAAGCCCCATCGCCACCAGGAAGAACGCAAAGATCACCCCCAATACGGCGGCGGACAATTTGACCGCCAACAGCGAAAACCCCACGGCGGACGCCAAAGACGGCGCCAATAGCGTCCGAAAGCCTTTCTTATCCAGCAATTTATGCTTGGCGTGCACGGCCAAAGACGCCGACGCCATGGGCACGAACGCCACCAGATTGAGCCATTGCGCAAGGTGTTGCGGCACGCTAAGCCCCTGCGTCAGGATGGGGATATACACCGTGCCGCCGCCCATACCCATACCGCCCAAAACGCCCGCGACCAGCCCCGCTACGATCAGCCAAACCATTTGACGATACCCAAAACGCCCGCCAAGGTCATCAAGGCGTAAAAGAGCAAGGCGACCACGCCGTTTTTCAAGCGGGCAAGCAACAACGCGCCCATCGCGCCCCCTACCGTCACGGTCAGGGCGGAAACGCCGCCCAACGCCCACCGATGCACGCCCGACAACGTATAGGTCACCGCGCTCAGCACGCACAAAGGCAACATTACGCCGATGGCCGTCGCGTGCGCTTTCTTGGTGGGCAAACCGCCAAGATAGTGCAAAGCGGGCACGGTCACCATACCGCCGCCCCCGCCCAAAAGCCCGTTCAACGCCCCTATCAGCACGCCCGACAGCACCAGGGCCGCTCGTTTCAAGTTGCTCTTTTTCTCCGCGTTCATCAAGGCTATTGTGTCTCGAACGGTGAAATATATGCCAAAAATTACTAATTTTTGTGTGAAATTATCAAAAAAGAGGCTCAATTAATTTGATTTATTTGGACGTTTATATTAAAATGTATTGGTCTATGCTTGCGTGTGCACGCGTGACAAAATAGTAAACAATCACAAAAAGGTGGTCAAACGACATGAAATTCAAACATTTATTGACAGTATTGCTTGTCCTCACCATTTGCTTCAGCCTTTGTTTAGTGGCTGTCGCTTGCGGCGAGAACAAAACCGAAGAGCCTTCCGGTACGACCGAAGAGACCAAAGCGGAAGAGACCAAAGAAACCGAGTCTCTCCTCGTCGGCAACGGCAGGTTCGAACAATTCGGCGAAGGCTCCGCCCCCAACACGGCGACTTCTTGGTCGGGCTCCACGTCCGACTCTACCGTCGACACCGTTGCGGGCGTCGTTCCCATGAAGCAAGCCGACTACAACGCGGCTATGAGCAAGTGGAACAATCTGGCCTACCCCGGCAACGTGCCCGAAGCGGAGGAGAACAACCACGTAATGTTAATCTACAACAGCGGGGCTACCGTATACACGTACAAGCCCACCGCGCAACTTACCACGACCATCGGCGCCTACTACAAGTATTCGGTGCAGTTGTTGGTCAAGAGCGGCGAAGTCGGCGTTTCCGCAGGTAGCGGTGCCTACGTCACCTTCACGGGTTCGGTCTATCATCAATTCGGACCTTTCGCCGAGACCGACGGCTGGCAAACGATTACTTTGTACGTCGCCGCCTCGCAAGCGTCCGAGCAAAAGGTCAACGTAGCCTTGTCCTTGGGCATCGACGGCAACCCCTCCGCGGGTTACGTCTTCTTCGACAACGTCGTTGCCGAGAAGATCACGGCCGCCCAATACGCCGAGGCCGATCTCACCGACGCGGCCAAGACCGCGGCGTACAGTATGCTCGTACCCGACGGCAACTTCATCAACAGCACAGACACTTCCGCCGTCAAGACGCCCGCCACTTGGTCGGGCAATAGCGGCAAAGGCAACGGTAGCAACGCCAACAGCACCTACGTCCGTTCGGGCATCGTCACCACGGACGCCGACGGTTGGGCCGCCTGGAACGACGCCGCATCTCTCACCGCCGACAACGTCAAGACCCCCTATGACGTAGAGGAAGTCAAGGACGGCTTGTCCTCGGACGGGAAGATCCTCGCCATCAGCAACGACTTCGCGTTGTCCCCCGCCGGTGCCAAACTCTTGGAGGAGTGTTACACTTCCTACGGTTTCACCAACACGATGAAGATGCACATCGCGCCCAACACCGCCTACGCTTTGAGCGTGTGGGTGTACACCGACCTCAACACCGCGGCCGAGGTCACCGAAGCCATGACCGCCCGCGAGGCCACCGACCTCGATAGCGACAAAGACCACACCACCTTTGGTGCCAACGTCATTTTCAGCGGTTTCGGCGATTTCGCCTTCAACAATATCGACACCCAAAAGACTTGGAAGAAATACACCTTCTACGTCATCGGTTCCGCCACGCGCTACAAAGACGTCAACGTCGAGTTGTGGCTTGGTAAAGGCGGTATGGACGACGCGACCCGCGCCAGCGGCACCGTCTATTTCGACAACCTCACCCTCACCCCGTTGGACTACGCCACGAGAGAGGCCGCCATTGCCGCTTGCCAAGAGTTCGTCGCCACCGCCGACGGTCGCGCTTTGGTGGTCAATATGGCCGACAACGCCGAGGAACTTATCGCCAACGGCAACTTCCAAGACGGCACCAACGGTTGGACGCTCGAGGCCGTCAACGGCGTGCGTGACACCGCCGCCGACGTCAAGACCGCCGTCATCGACACCGTCGCCAACGCGGACAAAGACGCCGCTTGGTGGAAAGAAACTTACGCTTTGGACGCCAACCCCTTGGCGCCCCACACCTTCAACCCCGTGTTGATGATCAACAACGTCAACCCCAGCGCCTATCGCGTGCGCACCGAGGGCACCGTCCAAATCAAGGCCAACCTCTTCTATCGCGTGGCCGTTTGGGTGAAGACCGCCGACATTGACAGCGAGAAAGGCATCACCGTGGCTTTGATGAACGCGGACGGCGATACCGCTTTGTCCAGTTTCAGCACCGTCAATACCGCTTCCTACGAGAACGAGATCGAGGGCGTCAACGGCTACGAGCAGTTGGAGTTCTACGTCAAAGGTAGCAACCTCGTCACCGAAAACACCGCCACGGGCGACAACAAAGAGGTCTATATCCTCATCACCTTCGGCACGGGCAACAACTTCGACACCGACGAGTTCTTGGCCGGTAAGGTCTTCATCGCCAACGTCAATATGCAACAAATCGACGAGAGCGAGTATTCCGACCACTCCTCCAATTCGACCTACAGCAAGTCCTATTCGTTCGCCGCGTCCAGCGGTTCCACGAGCGGTGCTTTCGCCGACAGCAAATTCGACGTAGTCACCTACGACGCCGACAAGGTCAATGCGGACGGCACGCAAAAAGGTCTCTACAAGCCCTCTTCTTGGACGGTCACTTCGGCCGCCAACGTCAACGCCGGCATCCTCAACGTCACCCAAACCGCTTTCGTGGACGAATTGAGAACGCTCACCCAATACGACTTCGGCGAGGTGTACAACGCTTGGGCGGATTCGGTTGCCGAGGACGTCAAACGCGACTACAACGTGGACTTCGGCGCGCCCAACGTCTTCATGGCCTACACCACCAAAGACGAGGCCGTCAAAGCCGTCAAGGTGCTCAACAACAGCTCCATAAGCCTCAGCACCAACAAATACTATATCATTCGTTGCTACGTTCGTGCCATAGGCACGAGGGGCCAAATCGAGTTCTCCACGACGGGCAACAAAGAAAGCGTCGTCGTTGACTTCGGCGTCAAGACCGCCGAAGACGGCACCGTTACCACCACTCCCGTCGCAGAGAGCGCTTGGGAAGAGATCTGCTTCGCCGTCCGCACGGGCAGCTTCGGCTCGGTCTCCGCCACCATCAACGTCTACCTCGGCAACTACTCCGAGGACAAGAACGCCGCCGACGCGGACAAGCCCACCTATCAGGGCGTCATCTTCGCCGACTCCTTCACCTGCTACGCCATTGACGAGGACGTCTACGCGGCATTCGTGGACAACGGCGCGGACAGTGCCAACTTCACCACCGAGACCTTCGAGAAGGCCACCACTTCCACCGAGCCCGTTGAGCCCACTTCCTGGACGGGTAGCGGCTCCTCCGACAACGCCAGGGTCAAAGGCATCTACAACCGCAACTACACCACGACCAAGTTGGAGTACAAAGACAAAGTGAAGACCGTGGATGAGGAAGGCAACGAGAAGACCGAAACCCAGTCCATCGAGGAGAAGGAACTCACCGCCGCCAACGTGTTCGACGCCACCGGCCTCACCGCGGGTGCCGACTTGGGCAACGGCGTCTTGGTCATCAACAACCAGGAGGCGGGCTACTACAACTACAAGAGCGCTTCCCTCACCTTGGCTTCCAAGACCGCTTACGCGCTCACCTTGGACGCGCGCACCTTCAATATCGCCGAGGGTGAATTTGCCCGCGTGCGCGTTTCCGTCGGTGACGACAACTTCGACCTCGCCTTCAACAGCGAGCACGTCTACAAAGTAGACGAGGCCGGCAACTACGTCTTGGCGGACGGCGCAAACGTCTACGAAGCGAAAGGTAGCGCTTGGACGCGTCTCTCCTTCTACTTGCAGAACGCCAAGTCCACTTCCGTCACGGCGTACGTTCAGTTGATGCTCGGTATGTCCGCCCTCGAGGCCGGTGTGGACGGTTCGCAAGCCGTCAGAGGTACCGCCTTGTTCGACAACGTCACCTTCGAGCAAATCACCGCCGAGGCCTTCAACACCGAGTACGCCAAGGTGTACGTTCTCAACGCCGAGAACGAAGTCACCAAGGACGAAGCGGGCAACGACGTCAAAGCCGCCGGTGCCGACCGCTATCAACTCTCCGCCAAGGCCGTGCGCATCTCGGACGACTACTCCAGCGATCCCGAGGACGAAAAGAAAGATGAAGAGAATGAGAAAGAGCCCGAAAAGACCGACTCTTCTCTCCTGTGGCTCTACATCACTTCCATCGTCATCGCCGGCATCCTCATTATCGTTATCGTCGTATGGCTTATCCGTCGCTTTATGCCCAAGAAGGTGTTGAAGCGCACCAAGAAAGACGTCGACTACGACCGCAACAACGGCGACGAGAATGCGAACGCCAAGTCCACCAAGGACGAGAAGAAGACGGACGACGAGTTCAAAGACTAATCCCCGTTTTCAAACCAAAGCACCCTGCTTCACCGCAGGGTGCTTTTTTTGTGCCGCGAGCAATTCCTTTGCGCGCGTTCTATCGTATGCGTATCCGCACGCGCTCGCCTACTCTTGGCGGCGCGCCCCCCTCCCCCACGTCTTCCTTGCGCACCGCGTAGCGTGCGCTCACGTTTTCCACGGTGTCGTACGGCGCCCAGGTATGCATAAGGTACCCTTCCACCCATAGCCGCTGCCCCGCATACAACGCCGCGTCTTCCAACGCGTTCAGTTCGGCTATGCGGTCGACCGTCGTATGGTATCGTGCGGCAAGCGACGCAATGTTCTCTCCTTTTTTGACCGAAATTATCATTTTTTCACCTCATCATACTATATGCCGCACCGCCGACATACAGTATATCGTGAAAAAGACCGTTGCCAACACCACCATCATCGTCATGTGCTTTTCCTTAGTCACCCGCCTTATCGCCTTTCTCTTCAAGGTATTCCTTTCGCGCACATTGGGGGCGGAGGCTTTGGGGCTGTTCGGCATGGGTACGGCCGTTTTCGGCCTTCTCACCATGATACCCTCGTCGGGCATTCCGCTCACCGTATCGCGCCGTGTTGCCGAAACGACGGACGACCGCCGAGCCTTCTCCACCGTATCGACGGGGCTACTGCTCGCCCTCGCCGTCAACGCCCTTACGGTGGGGCTCTTTATTCTTCTCCGCCACCCCATTTTGGGCTTATTCGCCGACCAACGCGCCGAAAAGGTGGTGCTCATCATGTTGCCCGCCACGTTCAGCACGTGCGTCTACAACGTACTGCGCGCCTTTATGATGGGGCGCAAGCACTACGTCGCCTATTCCGTCACCGAAACCTTCGAGGAAATCGTCAACGTCGTAGTCGTTTTGCTCGTTATGTACGGCGGATACGTGGCGCTGTCGGGCGGCGAAACGCTGGCCGCGGCCTTCCTCGTGGGCGACGTCGCCACGCTTATCCTATTGGTCGTGCTCTATCTCGTCTTCCGCGGTCGTCTTGCGCGCCCCGCGCCCCTTGCGCCTATCGTCAAGAGCAGTACCCCCATCACCTTGATGCGCCTTTTCACCGCGCTTGCCGCCACCTTTACGGCCGTCGTATTGCCCAACCGTATGGTCGCGGCGGGTATGACCGTCGCGGGTGCCACCGCCGCTTACGGCGAAGCCGTAGGCATGGCCTACCCCCTCCTCTTCGCCCCTCTTGCCGTCACATCCTCGCTGTCCGTCGTGCTATTGCCCGAACTCGCCCGTCTCAACGTGGGCGGTCGCCCCGGCGACGTCGCCAAAAAGATTGATACGGGGATGCACTACGTCCTACTCATCTCATCCTTTTTCTTCATCGTCTACGCCGCGTTGGGCACGCAGTTGGGCACTCTCATCTACGGCAACCAAGCGGCGGGCGAATTCGTCACGTTCGCGGCGGGGCTTGTCTTTCCGCTCACCTTGGCCCAACTCACCAACACGGCCCTCAACTCCCTCAGATTGGAACTCAAATGCTTCTTCAACAGCCTTTTGGGACTTGCCGCTATGGGACTTTGCCTGTGGTTTTTACCCGCCGTATTGGGCGTTTTTGCCCTCGCCGTCGCGCAAACGGCGTTCTTCCTCGTCTCCTTCACCGCCAACTTCTTGGTGCTTGCCCGCAAAGGCTACACGGCGATGGCATTTGCCAAACCCTTCCTCAAAATAGCGGCGGGGAGCGTGCTCATCACCGCGCTCACCACACTCATGCGGCTATGGCTCTCGAACGCCAACCTCTTGGCGTCCACGATCATCTGCGGCGCTACGGCAGGCGTACTGTACGTCGCGTTGGTACTTCTCACCAAGTCGTTCAACGTGCAGGTCGTCTTCGACTTTCTGCGTTTGCATGATCGCCGCAAGAAGAGCAAGCGCCATTCCGCGCAAGGATAGAAAGCGGCGTATATTCCCGATAAATCGCTTATCCACCGCTTTTTCCTTGCATTATGTCATAGCATAGTGCTATACTGATAGTGCAAAGTAGACGCCGCGCGTTTGAGTGTTGCAAGATGGGATGTTGCTTGCAAACGAAATGGTACGCCCTGCGGTGCGGCGTCGCGTCCGTTGCACGTCAATGGACCTTCCTTTGCTTGGAGGGTTATATGAAAAAACGCACTTTACTCACCACGCGCGACGTGGCTTTCTCGGCCGTTTTGGTCGCATTGGGCATCGTCACCAACTCTTTCGCCTTGGATACGGGCACGCACTCCGTCACGTTTACTTATACCGTGTGTTTCATCGCGGGGCACTTTTTCGGCCCGCTGGTAGGCGCGCTCGTAGGCGGCATAGGCGACATCGTGGGCTGTTTCGTCAAGGGTTATTCGCCCAACCCCCTCATTTTGGTGGGTTCGGTGCTCGTCGGTCTTCTCCCCGGGCTTATCCAACTCCTTTCGCGCCGCGCCAAGGTCAAAAAGGATCTCTATCCGCCTCTTTGGACGGTCGTATCCTTCGTGGTCACCTACGTGGTCGTCACCGTGTTCTGGAACACCTTTGCCCTGTGGTTCAGTTACGCCCGCGCGTCCAAGACCTATTGGGTATATATGCTCGCGCGCCTGCCCTTGCAGACCATCGTTTGGGCTATCAATCTCGGGCTTTCGCTCGTCCTCTACCCCGTCCTGTCCCGCGTGTTGCGCGTTTCGCCCACCTCGGTCATTCAAAAGATCAAGGAGCGCAAGGACGAGGACGTGCCCCCCGCGCCGCGCCCTCGGCGCACGGTCAAGCAAGTGCTATGCCAAGATTATCTCAACCCCTTCCTCGCGGCCACCATCGTCACGGGCGTCATCTTGGTCGCCGTCCTTATCGGCGTGCTGTATTGCAGAGTATAACCCCAACGAAGCAAAAACCGCGTGCTTCCTTGCGAAATGCACGCGGTTTTTCTATATTTTCTCGTTTTTACTATGCTATCTTGCGCTAATCCTCGTCGTCGTCCGTACCGAAGGTAGCGATGGGATGCACGGCCCCCGTATCGACGTCTATCGCCACGCCGTCGCACACCTCCACGAGGACGTTACCCGCGTCGTTCACGTAGGTATGCCCGCCGACCGATATACCGCAATTATCCGTTTTTATATCAAAAAAGGTTTTGCTTATAGTTCATACCTCCTATTCTGCTAATACTAATAGCACGATTTTCCCATTTGTCAATAGCGCGATTCGCGCGGAAGACGGGCGCCCCGGGGGCCGAAGCTTTGCGAGGCGCGAACCCTTGGGTTCGATTACCGTCAAGGCTTCAAAAAAGCACGCTTCTTGCGTGCCTTTTTTGTCTAAGAGCGCCTAAAAGATACATTTCCAAGCTAAAACCACCTAAAAGATACGCGCCTACTGCCTCTACAATCCGGAATTATTCTATAGCTTTACAGCTTTTATAATAAGAAAATCCGGCTTATGATAAAGATCATAGTATTCAGGATACTTCCTTAAAATCTCCTCTGTCGGATAAGGTTCTTCCATCTTAAGTATCATAAAGCCGTTGTCAGATAGTGTATTCACAATTGTGGAGAACATCCTGTGATATTTTTGAACACCTTCAACAAACCATTTGGATTCTTTTTTTCCTTCCACACAATAATTAGATATATTTACATGAAGTTTTTTGCCGTTTTCATTACGCGTCCATCTGTCGCCCGTACCAGAATAGCAGGTAACAAGCGGGTGCTCCTGGGAGAAAATGAAGCTACCGCTCTTTTTTATTAATCTGGAAACGTTTCTTACTACCCCCTGAAAATCCTCGACATAATGGAAGGCCAACGAACTGATCACCACATCAAAAGTTTCGTTTATTGCATCAATATCTTCCATAGGCATTTTAAGATAAGTAATATGAGGATCACTATTTTCGCTTTGAGCTACAGACAACATTTTCTCTGAAATATCAACACCGGTAACTTTGACCGCCCCACGCTTTATATAATCAACGCAGCGCTCGCCTGATCCACAGCCAAGATCAAGAATTATTTTCCCTTCTAGCTTAGGAAGCAACGAGATCAGTGTCGGTATTTCAAACAGGTTGTTTGCATTATTTTCACGCTCCCGAAGTTTTCTGTATTCGCTAAAAAAAATCTCATTATCATAAATATTCTGCTTTGCCATAACAGTAACATCCTTCCCAAATCCCGATTTGTTGAGTTCTTTTCACGGTTCATTATAACATAAAAATGTGAAATTATCAAGTGATATTGCGCCTGCGGCGCAGTGATATTGTCCCTTCGGGACAGTTATATTTCTCGCTGACGCGAGAAGTTATATTATATTCGCCTCCAAACTGCGCGAAGCCCAATATCACTCGCGAAGCGAATATAACTGGGCGAAGCCCAATATCACTCGCCACAGGCGAATATAACTGAAAGAAACCCGATTTGGTAGACAAATCGGGTTTCTTTCATGGAGCGGAAGACGGGCGCGTGGCGTTAAGCCGACACCACGGTGCGGTGTCGGTAGCCTAAGCGGAGCGCAATCGATTTGCGCCCTGGGGGGCCGAAGCTTTGCGAGGCGCGAACCCTTGGGTTCGATTACCGTCAAGGCTTCAAAAAAAAGCACGCTTCTTGCGTGCCTTTTTTGGAGCGGAAGACGGGAATCGAACCCGCGGGAACTGGCTTGGGAAGCCAGCGCTCTACCATTGAGCGACTTCCGCATATTGCCTTTCTATTATACCCTAAACCGTTTCGTTTGTCAATGGAGAAAGCGTCGATTTCCCAAACATTTTGCCGCAGAGCGCTAACCTCTTGCAAATTTCCGCGCGGTCATATATAATATAGGCGGTGAACCGACGCCAAGGAAGGTATTATATGGACTTCTACGAAGAATTATTCAAACTCAAGACCCTACTGCGCACGGGCTGGCTTTATCGCCACGTGAATGGGCGCGTAGAGAGCGATGCCGAGCACGTTTTCTCCATGCTTTTGGTCGCGCTCCGCATTATGGCGCGCAAGGATATGCCCCTCGACCAACTCAAAGTAGTCAAGATGATCGCCTACCACGAACTCGGCGAAATAGACGTTGGCGACATCACGCCCTGCGACAACGTTTCGCGCGAAGAAAAATACGAGATGGAACTGTCCGCCATTCGGCGCATCGCCGCCGCCTACGATATGCCCGAGATACTCTCTCTTTGGTTGGAATTCGAAGAGGGCGTCTCCCCCGAGGCGCAATTCGTCAAGGCCCTCGACAAGGCGGACGCCGTCGAGCAAGCCCGCGTCTACGAAACGCACGGGCTCGCCTGTGGCGGGTTATACGACGAGTTTTACACGCGATCCCAAGCGCAAACGGATTATATCCGCCAACTGAACGAATAAGGAGTCACGCCATGCCCGCCACACAAGATTATTTGCAATACTGTCTGGATCAGCTATCCCCCCTTTCGGTCACCCATCGCAAGATGATGGGCGAGTATCTTCTCTACACCGACGGCACCTTATGGGGCGGCGTCTACGACGACCGACTTCTCCTCAAAATCACGCCGTCCAACGCGGCGAAGAATCTCCCCTCGTCCATTCCCTACGACGGGGCCAAGCCGATGTACCTGATGGATGCCGACGATAGGGATTTTCTCGTGCAATGCGTCACTTGTGCCATCGAAGACCTTCGAAAGAAATGAAAAAGAAACCTCTATTTATTCTCCTTATATGCCTATGCGTCCTCGTCCTTGCGGGCACCGCGGTCCTTATATGGTATTTCGCGTCCTACCGTCCCAAGCAAGAGCGCACGGAGCAATACCGCAAGATATTCAACGACTACTACAACGCCAAAGTCGAGTCTTTCGCCACCCAAAACGCCGAGAACGCGGGGCGGCAAATTGACGTCGTCTTTTTGGGCGACAGTCTCACCGACGGCTACGACCTCGCGCGCTACTACCCCCAATACGTCACTCTCAACCGCGGCATCAACGGCGACACAACCGTGGGGCTCGAGAATCGGCTGGACGTCTCCGTCTATCAAGTCAAACCCAAGGTGGCCGTCATGCTCATAGGCGTCAACAATCTCGCCACGATGCTGGACAATTACGAGTCTATTCTGCAAGGGTTCAAAACCAATATCCCCGACACGAAGATCGTCCTTCTTTCGCTCACATCTATGGCGGACTATTGGGCGTACAACAATCAACTTGCGGCCTACACCAACGCCTATATCAAGCGGTACGCCCAACTGTACGGCTATACGTTCGTAGACCTCTACACCCCTCTCTTTGACGTCACCACGGGCGAAATGAAACGCGAATACACCGTGGACGGCGGGCACTTCACGCACGAGGGCTATACCGTCCTCACCGACGCCATTACCCCCGTACTCGCTTCCCTACTCGGCTATTGATTCACGGTATATCCCGTCGGCTCATAGGCACGCTTATAGCGGGCTTTTTTGCGCCTTGCCGTTTACGATGGTAATTCGGCGTAAAATCATCGCAAAAACTCACGATTTCACGCAAAAAATTCGCCAAACGGTCTTGAAACCTCACCCGAAATAGTTTATAATGGGTATATATTTCTATATTTTATTAGGAGGATAATATGGAAGAATACCGTTTTACCGTCAAATATCGCGTGGACGGCGTGCTGTTCCAAACGCACAAAGAGCGCTGCGTACACTACACGATTGACAAAATCGTCACCGAAGACAGCATCAAATTGATCGTCAATCCCCGTGTGGATATGCAAATGCTGGAGATCAGTCTCGACTGCCCGCACGCGTCGGACGAGGACGAAGTCTTCTTCGCCAACGGTTTCCAGGCCTGGACGACCTCGCGCGAGTACAAGAAGACGGACGTTTCTCAAGTATATTGCACGCCTTTGCGCCACCTCGGCAAGATGGCGGACGACTTCGTCACCTGCTCGGGCGACTATCGCTTCTTCGCCCCCGACAAAGGCGCCGGCCACTTCCACAGTTGGACGTACACCTACTACAAAAAGGACGGCAAGTTGGATTTCTACGGCTCCACCTCCGAGCGCACGGGCTACACCATCTTCGTCGCCGACATGATAGAAGGCAATTTCGCCATCAGGAAGGACATCGAGGGCAAGACGCTTGCGGCGGGCGAACCCTACGAAGCGATGAACATTCTGCACTTTACGGGCGGCTACGACGAGGTGTTCGACGCCTACTTCGCGGCGTTGGGCGTCCAAAAGCCCCGCATCACCCGCATGAGCGGCTATACCAGCTGGTACAACTATTTCAAGAATATCACCGAGGATATCATCGTCCGCGACATCGAGGGGCTTACCCGCGCGGGTGACTCGGCCAACATTTTCCAGATCGACGACGGCTTTATGACCAAGGTCGGCGACTGGACCACCCTCAAGGAGAGTTTCCCCCACGGTATGCGCTACCTCACGGACAAGATCCACGAGAAAGGCTACAACGCCGGCTTGTGGCTCGCCCCCTTCAACTGCACCATGGGCTCCAAGGTGTACAAGGAGCACAAGGATTGGCTCATTATGCACGAGGACAAACCCGTCCGCGGTCTGTTCGCCCGCTTCAACGCCTTGGCGTTCGATATGTACAACGAGGAGTTCCGCGCCCATATCAAAGAGGTGTTCCGCACGGTGTTCGAGGATTGGGGCTTCGATATGGTCAAGTTGGACTTCCTCTACTCGCAAGCCATGTTCCCCCGCAACGGCAAAACGCGCGGCGAGATCATGTGCGAAGCCGTCGACTTCCTGAGGGAATGCTGCGGCGACAAGTTGTTCTTGGGTTGCGGCGTACCTTTGGGCGCGGGCTTCGGCGTATTCGACGCCTGCCGCATCGGTTGCGACGTAGCGCCGCAATATGCGGGCACCTACGTCAATCGTCTCAAATTGGCCGCCGAGGTTCCCTCTGCGCAAAACTCCATCGTCAACGCCATCTTCCGCCGTCACCTCAACGGCAGAGCCTTCGTCAACGATCCCGACGTCTTCTTCCTGCGTGATTTCAACCTCAAGTTCACGATGGACCAGAAGTTGTTGCTGGGCTTCGTCAACCACCTCTGCGGCGGCGTGTTGTTCGTTTCGGACGACGTGGGCAAGTACGACGACGAGGCGCTCAAATACGTCAAGTACTTCTTCGGCGAATCCAACGCCAAAATCGTCTCGGCCGACTACGTGGGCGTGGACGATATCGCGCTCGTCTTCGAGCGAGACGGCAAGCAAGAGACGCTTCGCTTCAACCTCAAAACGGGCGAAAGCAACGTGCGCGACCTCATCAAAGCCTAGGACACCCCTATACGAAAAACGTCCGACACCTATGGTGTCGGATTTTTTCATTCCGCTTTCGTCGTTTACGCGGTCAATATCGAAGACTTGCCCACAACGGCGCTACGCTTATTGTCTTTTCCCGATTCTATCCTCTATCACGGTCAAAAGGGGCATCACGTTGGCGTGACGATCGTCGGGCACGAAGCGGTACTCTTCCCCGCCGACGGTCAGCAATAGGTTGTTGCAATCGTGTAGCACCACGCCCTCGATCTCGTCGTATGCGGCCGCCCGGCCGCCTATGCCCACGCCTGTCTCGGTCGCCGCGAGCAGCCCGACGCCAACGACGTTTTTTTCGCCGACGTGCAAGAGTTTCCCCTCCACGGCAAACGTCTCGACCGCTTCTTCCTTGCGCACGCGTGCCAACTGCCAGCGATTCCAATCCTCGGTATTGTCGAAAGGCGCGTTTCCGATAAACCCGTATTCGTCCACGTGATACATGTGCCCGCAATGCGCACAGCGAAAATCGTCCTTTTCTATTTGGAAATCCCCTTTCTCTCCGCATTCGGGGCAATAATACAGCAGTCGTTCGATACCGGCGGCAAGCCGTTTCGCGGGGAAAGCCACGGGCGCCGCCTTTTGCGCCGCCACCACGTCGTAGTCTATTCCCCGTCGTATGCGCTCGTACAATTCGTCGACCGAAAGCGCCGCCAC
Organism: Clostridia bacterium; assembly: GCA_017394805.1. NCBI lineage: Bacteria > Bacillati > Bacillota > Clostridia > Clostridia bacterium. Next base: position 28,688 of record JAFPXC010000033.1, read on the forward strand.
TTCGTCTACTTCGATGACGTCCGTCACGCTACCCCATACGCGCCCTTTGCGCTTGCATTCCGCCCATTTGGGTTTCTTGAGATAGCCGCGCTCGATGCGGTACAACACCACTTTCAGCCGCAGTTGTTTGGCCAACTTGGCCACCGCGCGGTCAAAGGGCAACGGACTGCCGTCTATGGTGATATTCCCTTCGGGGAAAAGCCCTATGCTGTGCCCCGCACGGGCCTCCGACAACATACGCTTGATGCCCTTCACGTCCATACCCGCCTTGTCCACGGGGATGGGGTCGGCCAAAAACCGCACCACGCGCCCCCAGCCGCTCGAAGCCAAGGTAGCCGAAGCCGCCACGATATGCAATGGCTCGCGGAAGGCCGCGCCCATCAGCATCGCGTCCGCTATATAGGTATGGTTGCCGATGACGAGATACGGCCCTTCGATATGGCGATACACCTTGGTCGACGCGCCGAAAAACACCCGCGCCACCAATCGCACGGCGGGGCGTATGAGGGCGAACAGGCCTTTTCGCCATTCTCTCTTCTTCTTGCCCTTCGTCACTTCGTTCATTATAGGTATTCTACCACAAATTCAAGCAAAATACAATCCCAACGCATAGACGAACGCCCGCGAATGTGATATAATATGCGTATGCAACGATATACGATAGGCGTCACGACGGATTTCGGATTGGAAGCGGTCACACAGCGAGAGCTGCGCGACGTTTTGGGCATAGCCAAAGCGCCCGCCGATAACGGTATGCTCACCTTCGAGGGCACGGCGGAAGATATCGTCCGATGCAATATGTACCTACGGACGGCCGAGCGCGTGTTCGTTGTGGTCGGCGCCAAGGAAAACGTCACCACCTTCGACGACCTTTTCGACTTCGTGGAGAGCCTACCGTGGGCTGCGTATCTACCCGAGGACGCCCGCGTACACGTCCACGGCAAGAGCGCCCAAAGCGTGCTCTACGGCGTGCCCGCGTGCCAGTCCATCACCAAGAAAGCCATCGTCGTGGCACTCAAAAAGGCCTATCATACCCCCGTTATCGAGGAAAGCGGGGTGGAATACGACGTCACCGTGCGCCTCACCAAAGACAAGGCCCTTCTCCTCATCGACACGTCGGGCGTGGGCTTGCACAAGCGCGGCTACCGCAATTTGGTCGGCGAGGCGGCCATCAAAGAGACGATGGCGGCGGGGCTACTGCTTTTGTCCGTCTGGAACCCCCAAAAGCCCCTCGTCGATCCCTTCTGCGGCTCGGGCACCATTCCCATCGAAGCGGCCTTGATGGCGCGCAACGTAGCCCCCGGGCTAAGGCGTACGCACGCCTGTGACTGTTGGACGGGCTTTGACTCGATATCGCGCACGGTGCGCGAGGAAGCGCAAGCGCGTATTCGCCAAGGCGGCGACCTACGCATAGCGGGCTTCGACGTCGATCCCGCCGCCGTCAAGTTGTCCAGGACGCACGCCGCCAACGCGGGCGTGGCGGACGACGTGCACTTCCAATGTATGGATATGCGCGAGGTCAGGTCTTCCCACCCCTACGGCGTCATCGTCACCAACCCGCCCTACGGCGAGCGGCTTCTGGACGACAGGCAGGTCGATACGCTCATGCGCGACTTTTGGCAGGTCTACGTCGCTTTGCCCGATTGGAGTCTCTATCTCATATCGGCCTATCCGTTTTTGGAGCAGGCGTTCGGGCGCAAAGCGGACAAGAATCGCAAAATGTACAACGGCAAGATACAATGCCGCCTATATCAATATATGGGCAAAAAACCGCCCAAATCCAACGTCTGAGAGGTCAATATGGTTCATTTCGGCAACGAGTGGGACGCCGTTCTCGCGGGCGAATTCGACAAGCCCTACTATTTGGAACTCCGCGAATTTCTCAAACGCGAATACGCGACGAGGACGATCTACCCCAATATGTACGACATTTTCAACGCGTTCAAATACACCCCCTACGACCAAGTGAAAGTGGTCGTCTTGGGGCAAGACCCCTACCACGAGCCGAAGCAAGCGCACGGCATGGCCTTTTCGGTGCAGAAAGGCGTGGACGTTCCCCCTTCTCTTCAAAATATCTACAAGGAATTGCACGCCGAGACGGGCTTCGTCATTCCCAACCACGGCTATTTGGTCGAATGGGCCGAGCAAGGCGTATTCCTTCTCAACACCGTGCTGACCGTCCGCGAGCACGCCGCCAACTCGCACAAGGGCAAGGGGTGGGAGACTTTCACCGACGAGGTCATTCGCCGCCTGTCCGACCGCAAGGAGCCCATCGTCTTCCTCTTGTGGGGAGCCAATGCCCGCAGCAAAGCGGCGCTTATCGACCAATCCCGCCACCTCGTATTGCAATCCGTGCACCCCTCCCCCCTCTCCGCCTACAACGGCTTCTTCGGGTGCAATCATTTCATTCGCGCCAACGAGTTTTTAGCAAAGCACGGCCAAACCCCCATTCGCTGGCAGTTATCCTTGGACTAAGGCGTATCGTTCGGCTTCGCCGCCCACGGCGCACCTCGTCAGGGCAAACGAAAAGGCATACAAAAAGGCATACAAAAAGGCTGTTGGGTTTAATTCTCAACAGCCTTTCTTTTTTGCCTTGCGGCAATTACTTTGCGTAAACGCTGACTTGTTTCTTATCTCTGCCCAGACGCTCGAACTTGACCACGCCGTCAATCAAAGCGTACAAGGTATCGTCGTTGCCACGACCGACGTTGTTGCCGGGGTGGATCTTGGTGCCGCGTTGACGAACCAAGATATTGCCGGCCAACACGAATTGACCGTCCGCTCTCTTGGCGCCCAATCTCTTGGATTGGCTATCACGACCGTTACGCGAACTACCGACACCTTTCTTATGAGCAAATAACTGAATGTTAATAAACGTCATAATTCTTTTACCTCCACTTTAACAAATTGCGAATAGCCCTTGGCAATGTCCTCTACGGCCGCGAGTGCCGTCCTCAATATAACTTCCGCGTCGTGCGCCGCCGTTTCCTTTTGCCCTTCGGCCAAGGCCAACGACAATGCGCCCTTGCGGTCGTCCGTCCGATAGGTCGCTTCGGCTTTGGCTACTTTCAGTACCCCGAGCGCCGCGCCCTGCACCACCGAACTCACGGCCGCGCACACGATGTCCTCGCCTGCCGCCGCATAGCCGGTATGCCCGTTGACCGCCACTTGAACTATTCTACCGTCTTTTACAGTAAATACTGCCTTCGTCATTACTTGACAATGTTCGTGATCTTGAGCGCCGTGAACGGTTGTCTGTGACCTTGCTTACGACGGATATTCTTCTTGGCTTTGTATTTGTAAACGACGATCTTTTCACCTTTGCCGTTCCCCAACACTTCTGCCTCAGCGTAAGCGTTTGCCACGTCATTACCGACCAACACAGTGCCTTCGTCATTGATATACAACACGTCCAACTTGATGGTGTTGCCGGCTTCTTCTTCGAGTTTTTCCACGCGAATGACGTCGCCCGCTTGCACGTTGTATTGCTTGCCACCGGTCTTGATAATAGCGTACATAGTTCTACCTCCTCTTCTCCAGTCTCGCTGTACGGGTGGGCCGCAGCCACTTAAACCCTTTCCACGCGGCTATTTTCGATTGTACCATATCCACTCCCCGCTGTCAAATACTTTTTTCAATTTAGTATATATTATTATTGCCCCACGAGGTCGAAACCTCTTCCCGCAAAAAAAGCACCGCGTCGTGCGGTGCTTTTCGATTGTCTTTTCGATTATTTGCCGGCGAAGCGTACCGTGCCGTCGGTCACGGAGATGGAGCCAACCGTATTGACGAAGGTATCCATATCGAATGCCTCGAGTTCTCCGCCGAAGGCGGCGTTGTACCACTCCACGAATTGTTGCGCCATATTTTCCACGGGCAACGGGGTGGCCTTGCAACTGCCGTCCGCCACGTTCTTGCACGCCAACACGACGATGCCTTTCTTGGTATTGCGCACGTTCATTTCCCCGCCGCAAGTGCCGCAGGTGATGCCGATGGCTTCCACTTTCTCTTTCCACTCGGCGTACTCGATGCCGCAATTCTGCACTTTTTCAGCCTCTTGCGAAGCGGCCTCTTTGGGGGCTTCCGTCTCCTCGGCGGCGGGCGCTTCGGCCGCCGCTTGCTCTTGCACGGGGGCTTGTTGCGCGGGGGCTTGCTGCGCTTGTTGCGCCTGTTGCGCTTGGAAGTCGGCGATAGCCTGCGCTTGCGCCGCGGCGATGGCCTGTGCCTGTGCCTGACCCAAGGCTTGCGCTTGCTCCTCGAAGGCTTTGTTGCGCTCTTTCTCTATGAGTTCCGCCTCTTTCTTGGCGGTCTTGGCGTCCTTTCTCGCGAGGTCTGCCAAACTGATACCTTCTTTCTTGCACAGCATTTCCACGTGGCGCATCGTATCGTAACTGTTGTCGGCGGTGATACGCACGTTGGTGGCGATATTGCAACCGATGAGCATCAACACGCCCAAGCCGATGGCGGCCAAACCGATATACAAGTTGACCGAAACGTCGTAGGTTCTGCCGGGGATAGTCATATTGATACCGAACATCACGCAAAAGGCGACGCCGATCACGACGAACAGCACCGCGACGATCATCAAAACAAAGTTAATGCCGGATTTTCCTTCCATAAGTAGCCTCCAAGAGTTTACATACATCTATTATACATATAATAGACGCCTTTGTCAATATACATTTTAACAATCCTTGCGGAATGCGTTTTTAACGGCGCGCATCATCAATACGGTCGCCTCGGACTGCACGGCCAAAAGATTGCAATCCACCTCGCCCGAACTCATCACGAACACGGCGTCTCCATCCAACACGGTATGCACGGGACGAATGCACCGCGCGTAGGCGTCGTGCACCGATTTGGCCACCACGTTACACTGGGATTTGGTCAATTTGGCGTTGGTCACCACACAGCCGATGGTGGTATTCATCCCCGCTATGCCCTCCACGCCGTAGCGCAGACTGCTCTCGATATTCACCTCTTTACCGTCCTTTGTGACGCCCGCGATCATCGTCTTGGTATCGGGGTCGTACACGTTGCCGAACGCGTTGACGGCCACCACGGCCGCCATCTCCACCGCGCCGATTTTGATGACTGCTACGCCCAATCCGCCCTTAGCGGCGTGCGCCATACCCATCAACTTACCCACGGTTGCGCCGCACCCCGCGCCGAAACTACCGCCGATATCCACGAAGTCGCCCGCGGTTTCGCACGCATACAAGCCCATATCCGCGTCGGGATAGCCGAAGGTCTTGTATTCGAGGTCGTACAACGAAGCGCCGCACACGATGGGCACTTTGTACGCGCCCGTATCGTAGCCGTAGCCGCGCTTTTTGAGGTATTGCATCACGCCCGAGCAGGCGTCCAGTCCAAACGCGCTGCCGCCCGACAGCACCACGGCGTTTATCTTCTCCACCGTGCATTCGCTGCGCAGTAGGTCGGTCTCTCTCGTCGCGGGGGCGTTGCCCTGCACCGACACCGAAGCGGTCGCGCCGAACGGCGCCAATACGACGGTCACGCCCGTCCCCAACGATACGTCCTCGAAATGTCCCAATCGAAATGCGTTTAACATATTTCCTCCTTCAGCGACACGTCTCCCGCCGCTACCATTCGCCGTTTGTCGCCCACCAGGACGACCAACCTGCCGTCGTCCGCCAGATCCACGGCGACGCCCTCCGTGCCGTCGCCGAACACGACGGCTCTGCCGATATTGATCAATTTCTCTTTGACCGCCTCTATCAATTCCGCAGGCGTTTGGGCCAACCGCTCGTCCAATCGACAAGCGATGCGCTTTGCCACTTCGCGGGGGGACGCGTCCGCGCCCTCCAGCCTCATCGAGGTCGCCCGCACGGGCACGCCGCCGAGGTCGTTACGCACGTTGACGCCTATGCCCACCACGGCGCGCTTTACGCGGTCGTTTTCCCACACCGTTTCCACCAATATCCCCGCGATCTTGGCGTCGCCCACTCTCACGTCGTTGGGCCATTTGATACGCGCGTCCAGCCCCCATTCGGCCAAAGCGTCCGCCACGGCCAAAGGTGCCGCCAAATAGTATTTGGCGCTTTCGCGTACGGGCAGGTCGTCCATGCGCACCACGCTCATATATACGCCGCCCTCTTCGGACGCAAACGAGCGGCCGTCCCGCCCTTTACCCGCCGTCTGCCGGTCGGCCATCACCACGGTATTATGCACCGCTTGTAGCCCTTTGGCGTACTCGTTGGTGCTGTCCGTTTCTGCGAGGCGGATCCACCTAATCTTCGTCGCGCGTCGCATACTCACCGAGACAGGTTTTCACCACGTCGTATTCGTAGCCTTGACCGAGCAAATATTTGGTCAATTTGAGCACAAACTCTTCCGTCCACTCTTTTCCGCGCGCTTTGCGCGTCAAGGACAGCATACATGCGTCGTGCTCGTCGTTGTCTTTGAGATACTTCTCGGCCACGGCGTCCTTAATCCCTTTTTCCCACAGGTCCTGCTTAATGCGGCGGTTGGAGCGGGTATTATGACACTCCGCGATATAATCTTTGCAGTATTCTTCGTCGTTGATATAGCCGTAATACGCCATTCTCTCCAAGGCGTAAGCGATGGCCTCGGGCGAAAACCCGCGGTCTTTCAACTTATCTCTCGCCCCTTTTTCGGTGTAGGCGCGCGCGCTCAACGCCGCCAAAACGTAGTGCACCGCGTCCTGCTTCTCGGCGTCTTTCACCAGTTCGGCAAACGCCGCGCCGTCCACCTCGTCACCTACTTTCAAACGGTTTTCCAGAATGGCTTGATCGGACAACGTGGCGAAATATTCGCCGTCCAAAAAGATATCGTAACGCGCCTGTCTTTTGCGCTTATTGATAGCGGTAATGGTCATACGTACCCCCGGTATTCGTGTCCTTCTATTGCAAATTCGACCGTTCCTTTGGAGTATTCCACGAGGTCGAGTCGAAACCCTTCCGCCGCTTCGTCGGGCAATACCACCGTCGCCGTCACGCCGTCCACGTACTCGGTGGCTTCCACTCTGCCGCCCGCTTTTTGCGCGAGGGCGTTGATGCGCCCGCCGAGCGCGTAGTCCAACTTGACCTTACACACGGCGCTCATCACCATACGCACTTTGGTCGCCTCATCCAGAGCGGCGGCCGTCGCGCCGGCGTATGCGCTCACCAAGCCGTTGGCGCCCAACTTTATCCCGCCGAAGTATCGGGTCACCACCACCAAAACGTGCGTGACGCCCTTTCTTTTTATCACTTCGAGAATGGGCACGCCCGCAGTACCCGACGGCTCGCCGTCGTCCGAATACTTGCATTGCATGCCCATTTCGTCCGCCACCAACGCGTACGTATTGTGCGTCGCGTCGGGATATTGTTTTTTGATCTGCGCCACCTTCTCCAAAGCGTCGTCATAGTCCGCCACGGGCACCGCAGTCGCTATGAACTTGCTGTGCTTGATGGTGACGACCGAAACGACTTGCTCTTTGATGGTGGTGTATTCGCTCATTCTACGGTCACTTTGATATGCGTCTTCTTACCTTTATGCAGCACGAATCCGTTGGCCCGTTGACTATCCGTCAACGCCTCGTCGATTTTGGCGATCTTGTTGCCGTCCACCGACACGCCGCCGCCCAATATCAAGCGTTTCGCTTCGCCCTTGCTGGGCGCGAGCCCCGTGGCCACCAGCACGTCCACCACGCTCACGACGTCCTTGCCGATGGTGGCGGTGGGCATATTGTCCCCGTCCCCCGCAAAGGCCGCTCTCGCCTGCTGTTGCGCTTTGGCGGCGTCTTCTTCGCCGTGCACGATTTTGGTGATCTCATAGGCCAACCGCTCTTTGGCGGCGTTCATACGCTCGTCGCGGTATTTCACCAACTCGGCGATCTCGTCCAAAGGCAGGAAGGTCAACAGTTTCAGGCACTTCTCCACGTCCACGTCGTCCACGTTGCGCCAATATTGATAAAAATCGTAGGGCGAAGTCTTCTCGCGGTCGAGCCAAACGGCGCCCGACTGCGTTTTGCCCATTTTCTTGCCTTCCGACGTGGTGAGCAGTTGGAAGGTCATGGCGTACGCGTCCTTGCGCTCCTTGCGGCGAATGAGGTCGGCGCCCGCAAGAATGTTGGACCATTGATCGTCGCCGCCGCACTCCAGGCAGCAGCCGTATTTTTGGAAGAGCACCAAGAAGTCATAACTTTGCATCAACATATAGTTGAACTCGAGGAAACTCAAGCCCTTCTCCATACGCGTTTTGAAGCACTCGGCGGTGAGCATACGGTTGACCGAGAACAAACTGCCGATATCGCGGATAAAGTCGATATAGTTGAGTCCCAACAGCCAATCGGCGTTATTGACCATAATGGCGGCGTTATCACCCTCGAACGAGAAGAAGCGGCTCATCTGCTTGCGGAAGCAATCGCAGTTGTGCGCAATGACCTCTTTGGTCATCATTTGGCGCATATCCGTGCGTCCCGAGGGGTCGCCCACCATAGCCGTGCCGCCGCCGATGAGGACGATGGGGCGATGCCCCGCTCTCTGCATATGCGCCATGGCCATCATCGCCAAATAGTGTCCCACGTGCAAACTGTCCGCCGTGGGGTCGAAGCCGATATAAAAACTCACCTTTTCGGTGTCCAAAAGCTTGTACAAGTCCTCTTCGAACACGACTTGCTTGATAAATCCTCTTTCGCGTAACGTATCCATCACGTTGCTCATCTACGTACCTCCTAATGCGCTCGCGCAAATATAATCTTATACTATCATACCATAATCGTTCGTTTCTTGCAAGCGTTTATCCCCCGAATACGCCAAGTCGCGCAATTTACACTTTACAATGGGCGCTCGTATGGTATATAATAGGTCTATGAGCAAAATCGTATTGGGTAGCGCCTCCCCGAGACGCAAACAACTGCTTGGACGCGTCGTATCCGACTTCGAGGTACGCCGTTCCTCTGCGGACGAGCGCTGTCTACTGACTTCTCCCGCCCAATACGTGATGTACACGGCCGCCAAAAAGGCAAGGGGCGTGCGCCTCGCCGAGGGCGAATGGCTCGTCACCGCGGACACCATCGTGTGCCACAAGGGCGCGTTCCTCGGCAAGCCCACTTCGGACGAGGACGCCAAGCGTATGCTCACCTCGCTCAATCACTCGGTCAACACGGTCTACACGGGCGTTTGTCTTACGGACGGCACGCGGTACGACCTGTTCTTCGAGGCCAGCGAGGTACGCATAGACATGACGGACGCAGCCATCGACGCCTACGTGTCGGCAGGCTACGCCCGCGACAAAGCGGGTGCCTACGGCATACAGGACCCCACGCTCACGGCCACCACGCTGTCGGGCAGTTTGGACAACGTCGTCGGTCTCCCCGTCGAGGCCCTTCGTCGACACCTCGCCGCGTTCGGTTATAAGGAGTAAAGTATGTGTAAATTGAGTTTAATCGTGGATATGGGTACGTCCAACACGGTCATCGTGGAGCGCAAGCAAGGCCGCGTCGTCGAGGAGCCGACGCTCATCGCCGTCAAAAAAGTGGGCGGCAAAATGCGCACGGTCGCCGTGGGCAAAGAGGCGTACAAGATGAAGATTTCCAAGCACAAGCCCCAGGACGTGTACTACGTCTACCCCGTCAAGGACGGCAACGTGGTCAATTCCGAGGCGGCGTGTCTTATGCTCAAAGCCTTCATCGAGCGCATCACCAAGCCCATGATCGTCCGTCCGCAAATCGACGTGATATGCGTCGTCAGTTGCGGTCTGCACACCACCGAACGGCTGGAGTTCGAAAACGTGTTCTATCACCTCGGCATCAAGACGGTCACCTTGCTCGAAGCGCCCATCGCGGCGGCTTCGTCGGTGGTGACGGGGTGCAGTTTCGTCGTCGTCATGGGCGGCGGCGTCACGGACATCGCCATCGTCAAGGAGAACGGCATCGCCACGGGTTGCAGCGTCAGCATTTCGGGCGCGAAGATGCAAGAGGCCATCTACGAGTACGTCTACCGTCACTACAACGTCACCATCAGCCAAGCCCGTGCCGAGCAACTTCTCAACGAGCGTAGCACGCTCTTTGAGCGTGAGAACGGCGTCACCCTCATTTCGGGCAAGGACGTAGCCACGGGCGACTACAAAAAGATAGAGATTTCTTCGCAGGACGTGCGCAACGCCATTCTGCCCATCGTCAACGCGTTGGTGGACAGCATCATCGCCATGTCCAAATTGTGCCCCGAAAACTTGGCGGATTCGCTGAAGCACGGCGGGTTGCAACTGTACGGCGGTCTTTCGGGCATACGCTATCTGGACACCTATCTGACGAATCAACTCAACCTTGCCGTCGAGGTTCACCCCGACGTTTCGTCTGTGGCGCGCGGCGCGGCCGTATTCTTTGACGACCGTGCGAAACTATACCGTATGATCGGTCTTCGCGGGGAATAATTATGATTCTTGTCATCGACGTAGGCAATACCAATATCAAGCTGGCCCTCTGCTCGCGTGAAGCCATCGTAATGAGCTGGCGCGTCAGCAACCGCACGGGGCGCACCGCGGACGAGTTCGGGGTGGAGATCGGCAATCTGTTCGCCACGCGCGGCTATTCGTTCGCCGACGTGGAGGGCGTCATCATGAGTTCGGTCGTCCCCTCTCTCAACTACACCTTGACGCACGCCTGCAAGTTCTATATGAAGCGCACGCCCATCATGGTGGACTGCACGCTCCGCACGGGGCTTACGTTCGGCTATGCCGATCCACACTCTTTGGGCGCGGACCGCATCGCCAACGCCGTGGGCGCGGTGTCCCACTACGGCGCGCCCGCCATTGTCGTGGACTTGGGCACGGCCTCCACGTTCGGCGTCATCGACCGCAACAAGTGCTTCTTGGGCGGCTGCATCGCCCCGGGCATCAAGACGGGCGTGGACGCGTTGTCCAAGCAGGCCTCCCAACTGCCTTTGGTCGAACTCACCAAGCCCGCCTCCATCATAGCCGACAGCACCATCACCAACATTCAGGCGGGCGCCATCTACGGCTTCAGCGGGTTGGTCAAAAGCGTCGTACAGCAAATCAAAGCGGAACTCGGGGACGATACGGTCAAAGTCATCGCCACGGGCGGACTGACCGAACTGTTGAACGACAGCACCTTCATCGACGTCTACGACCGCGCGCTTACGCTCAAAGGCCTATTGCAACTCTATCTACTGAACGCCTGACCGCGTTTCGCAAGGCAAAAATACGGCACTCCTTTGTGGAATGCCGTATTTTCGTATGTACGTTACCCCCTTTTTCGCGCCGCCACGGCGCGACGGGATACGCACGATCACTTTTCTTTCCTTTTGAACAGGCGCAAAAACGCCTTGACGCACTCGGGCGGATTGATACAAATAAACTTCATAAAGCCTCCTCGTTTGTAGCAGTATATGCAAAGAGGTTTCGAAGCGTACCAAACGAAATATATCCGTCGAGCAACGCCACCCTTATTCGCCGCGCAGAATGCGAATGGTCTTCGCGGGATCCGCGCTACGGAACACGCTGCTGCCGCCCACCACGACGTCCACGCCGCGGTCGGTCATGGACTTGGCGTTTTCTTCGGTCACGCCGCCGTCCAACTCGAGCCGTATATCCCTCCTTGACTCTACGATCATGCGGTGGGCCTCGCTGATTTTACCCAGCACTTCGGGGATGAACTTCTGCCCGCCGAACCCCGCGTACACGCCCATCAAAACGAGCATATCTATCCTATCCATATAGGGTGCCACCAACTCCAACCCCTTGTCGGGATTGAGCACGAGGCCGCACGCCTTGCCGTTCTTCTTGATGACGTTCAACGCGCCCGCCACGTCTTGGGACGCGTCGGGGTGAAAGGTCACGATATCCGCGCCCGCGTCGCAAAAGGCCTGCACATACTTCTCGGGCAAGGTGATCATCAAGTGCGCGTCGATGGGCAAAGTCGTATGCTTGCGAATGGCCTTGCACATGGGCATACCGAAGGTGATATTGGGCACGAACACGCCGTCCATCACGTCGAAATGGATATAATCCGCGCCCCAGGCGGTCGCGTCTTCCACGCTCTTGCCCATATTGGCGAAATCGCCGCTCAAAATACTCGGTGCAATCTTAATCATAACTGTTTTTTCTCCTTTCCGCAAGTTCGTTATAAATCGCCACGTAGCGTTCGTATCTGCCTCTGTCCAACGCGCCCTTTTCAACGGCCTCTTTCACCACGCACTCGGGCTCGGCCGTATGCGTACAGCCGTGAAACTTACACCGCCCCAGCCGCACGAAATCGGGATAATAAAGCGCCAACTCGCCCTCTTTGACGTCCTCGGGCTCGAGGAGCGAAAAACCGCACGTATCCATAATGCGCAGGTCCTCGCGTATCCCGAACAACTCGATATGTCTGGTGGTGTTGCGCCCCCTTTGTATCTTGCTCAATCCGCCCGTTTCCTGGCCTATGTCGGCCAACGCGTTCATCAGGCTGCTTTTGCCCACGGCGGATTGCCCCGCCAGACACACGACGCCCGACAGATTCTTCGCCAATTCGCCCACGCCCTTGCCCGTTTCCGCGCTCACCGAATACACGTCCGCGAGGTCGGCATACACCTTTTTCGCATAGGTATAATTGGCGTCGTCCAGGTCGGCTTTGTTACAAATAAGCACCACACGTATACCGTGTACTTCGCCCGCCAACAGCATTTTATCCACCATCACCCAGTCGCAAAAGGGCACGGGTGCGATGACGACGGCCAAACAATCCACGTTGCTGACGTAGGGGCGTATCAACAGGTTTTTGCGGGGCAAAAGGTCGTAGACGTAGTAGGTGCCGCGCTCCTCGCGCAACACCACTCTGTCGCCCACGTACAACTTATCGTCGCGCTTCAAAATACCGCGCGCCGTGCACTTGTACGTTTTGGTGGCCGTCTGCACCTTAAAAATGCCGCCCACGCTCTTGACGATGATACCCTCTATACTCTTAACTGCCAACGTGTTTTCTCCTCAGTTGTCCGCACGCGCCGTCGATATCCGCGCCCATCGTCCTGCGGATGGTCGCCGACACGCCCTCTTTTTCCAACTCTTGCAAAAACGCTTTCGCTTCCTCTCTTCCCGTCCCTTTCAATCCTTTCTCTTTGACGTAATTCAGCACGATCAGGTTGACGTGGGTGGGGAAACCGCGCACGAGTTTCGCCAGCGCCCGCGCGCATTCTTTGCTGTCGTTCGTACCCTTTATCAAGGTGTACTCGAAGACGACGCGCCTGCCGCTCGCCTCGAAGTAGCGACGGGCGGCGGCCATCACTTCGCCTATACAGTAGGCCTTGTTGACGGGCATAATACTGCTACGCGTCTCGTCAAAGGGCGCGTGTAGCGAAAAGGTCAATGTCACCCACAGTTTGTCCTCGATGAGCCTATCCACCCCGGGCACCACGCCGCACGTAGACAGCGACACGTTGCGCAGGCTGATATTCAGCCCGTTTTCGTCGGACAACAGGCGCAAAAACGCGGCCACGTTGTCGTAGTTGTCCATCGGCTCGCCCGAGCCCATCAACACCACGTTGGTGATGGCGCGTTTGGTGAGGTCTCCGCCGAAATCGCGGTTGGCCACGACCACCTCGCCCAGCATCTCGCCCGCCGAGAGGTTGCGCACCAAGCCGTCTATTCCCGACGCGCAAAAGGCGCAATTCATGCGGCACCCCACCTGCGTACTGATGCAAATGGTGTTGCCGTAACGGTATTGCATCACCACGCCCTCCACGATATTGCCGTCTCTCAGGCCGAACAAATACTTGGTCGTGCCGTCCTTGGCCACCAACTTCTCCACGATGCGCACGCCTTGCACGTCGTAGGTCTCGGCCATACGCGCCCGCAACGACTTGGAAAAGGTCGTCAACTCGTCCCAGTCTTTGCCTTGGCAAATCCCCTCGAACAGTTGTTTGGCGCGATAGGGCTTTTCGCCGTATGCTTCCGCCACGGCCCGAAGCGCCTCTATATTCATATCGGACAGCAACGCTTTCATACTTTTCTACGCATACGCGCCACGAAGAAGCCGTCGTTTCCCTTTTCGTCGGGCATAAATTGCTTCATACCCTCGTTTTCGGGCAACGCGCTCATACCTTCCAAGGCGAAGTCGGGATTATCCAACAAAAACGCGGTCACCACGTCGGTATTCTCTTCGCGCAGATTGGTGCAGGTGCTATACACCAGCACGCCGAATTGCTTGACGTAGCGCGAGGCGATGGTCAGCAATTTCTTTTGCAATTTGGCAAGGGACGCTATGTCCTCTTCCGTGCGGTTCAATATCATATCGGGGTTTTCGCCCAGCGTACCCAATCCCGAACAGGGCGCATCCACCAACACGGCGTCGAATCGCCGCGCCCATTCCTCGACGTACTCGGTGCCGTCGTGGCATATCGCCTTGACGTTTTCCACCTCCATACGCTTCGCGTATGCCTCTATCAAACCCACGCGGTGCGGGTGCACGTCGCACGCGGTCACTTCCACCGGGTTATGTTCGGCCAAATACACGCTCTTACCGCCCGGCGCCGCGCACAGGTCGAGCACTTCGCCCGTTATGCCGTCTTCCATCACGGCGCGGCAGATATACACGCTGTCCAAGGCCTGCGCGGTCACCTTGCCCTCGGCGATGAGCGCCGCGAAAGGCTCGGTCGCCCCCACCAGATAGCCGTACGGCGTATCCACGGCGGGCAACCCTTTGCCCAGGATGAAATTGCGCAATTCGTAGCGCGAATATTTCTTTTCGTTCCACCGTATATGCGTGTGGTTATACTTTGCCGTGACCAAACGCGTTCCCTCGTCTATGCCGTATTGGTCGAAATACCTATTGACGAGCCATGCGGGCATATTGGCCTTGATACACAGGCTTTCCAACCCCGTCTCGGGCAGGTCGTCTTTCACTTCGATATAGTGTTTCAACGTGGCGTTGACCAGCCCCGCCAAGTCCTTTTTGACGGCCTTGGCCAACTCCACCGTTTCGTTGACGGCGGCGTAATCGGGCATCGAATTGGTGTATTTTATCAAATACATACCCAATTTGAGTATCACGCGCACCACGGCTTTGGGCGACTTGGCGCACAAGCGGCCGATTTGGTAGGCGAACTCCATCTCGTGTTCCACCACCCCCATCGTGAGGCGTTTCACCTGCTTGCGATCCTGCTCCCCGAGCGCGGGTAGCACGTCCCCCAACGCCACCGAAAGATAGGCGCCCCGTCTATACACGTCGGCCAACACGTTGTAGGCGAAAAGGATACAATTATTCATGCTATCACCTCGCCCACCGGTAGGCTGTGCCCCACCATATACTCCTTGCCGCTCATGCGTCGTCCCCCTTCGGGTTGCACTTCGACGAGCGCCGCGCGGCCGTCTCGGACCTGCACGACGATGCCCTCTTTGGCGTTGGCGATCGCTATGGTACCCACGGGTGCGACCACTTCGTCGTCGTACTTCGCCACTTTCCACACTTTGAACAGTTTGCCGCCCACTGTGCAAAACGCCGAGGGCCACGGGTTCATACCCCGCACGTGGCAGGATAATTCCCAAAGTGTCTTATTCCAATCGATCGCGCCGTCCTCTTTTTTGAGCATCTTGCAAAAGGTGGCTTTACTGTGGTCTTGCGGCGTATAGACGGCCGTACCGTCCAAGACGGCGGGCAACGCTTCCAATAGGGCCATCGCGCCCAAAACGGCCATACGGTCGAACAAGGTGCCCGCCGTGTCGTCCTCGGTGATGCGCAATTCCTTTTGCAACACGATATCCCCGCTGTCCACGGCCAAAGCCGTGCGCATGATGGTGATACCCGTTTTGTCCATGCCGTCCAACACGGCCTGCTGTATGGGACTTGCGCCGCGCAAAAGTGGTAGCAAACTGCCGTGCACGTTGATCACGCCACAGCGCGGTATATCGATGATCTCCTGCGAAATGATTTGGCCGTACGCCGCCGTCACGATGACGTCGGGACGAAGCGCCCGTATGGCTTCCACGCCGTCGCGGCGCACCTTTTCGAATTGCAATACGGGTATGCCCAACCGCTCGGCCATCACTTTGGTCGGCGGCGGTAAGAGTTTATTCTTGGCGCCCACGCGGTCGGGTTGCGTCAAAACGCCCACCACGTCGTAGCCGTTTTCGACCAACGCCTCTAAGGAAGGCAACGCAAAGTCGGGCGTTCCCGCAAATAATATCCTACTCATCTTTGACCGCCTTGTCGTAGAAGAGAATGCCGTCCAAGTGATCCATCTCGTGCTGACACACTCTGGCGTCGAAGCCCTCGAAGCGGCGTTCTATCCACTCGCCCTGTCTGTTTTGGTAGCGAATGAGTACCTTGGCGGCCCGCTTGACTGGCAGATATTTGTTGGGGCAGGACAAGCACCCTTCTTTCATGATCTCCTCGCCCGACGCTTCCAAAATGGTGGGGTTGATCAATTCGACCACCTCTTTGGACGACATCAGGCACACGGCGTACCGCCTTGCGATTCCCACTTGAGGGGCGGCCAAGCCCACGCCGTCCGCCGCGACCATAGTCTCGAGCATATCGTCCAATATGCGTCCCAACTTCTCGTCGAACGTGGTCACTTCGCGGCAAGTGCGGCGCAAAGTGCTGTCTCCGTCTTTTACAATGTCTCTCAATGCCATATATAACACTCCTTGGGGGTAGCCCCTCTTACGTAATGTTTTGCGGGTTTTGCTCGAAGAACATACGCACGTTGCATCCCTCGAGCGAAGCCGTCGCCACCTCGAACATCTTGGTGGTTATCTCGTCCACCTTGTCGCCTTTGAGGCGCATGATCAGTTGGAAGCGGTACTTGTTTTCCATTCGCCCGATGGGTGCGCGCATACCTTGCAAGCGCAACACCTGGTTGGGGTATTCGGTGGCGACGATCCTTGCGCTGCTCAACGCTTTCTTGACGTAGCGGAAGGCCTCGTCCTCGGTATCCGACACCACCAATATCCGCACGATTTTGGTGAAAGGCGGAAACTCCGTCACCTCACGCACGTTGATTTCTTTCTTATAAAACCCTTCGTAGTCGTACAGCGACGCGAAGTAGAACACGTAGTGCTTGGGGCTGTAACTCTGCAACACCACGCGACCGGGCAACTTATCACGGCCTGCGCGCCCCGCCACCTGCGTCACCAACTGAAAAGTGCGCTCCACGCTGTGATAATCCCCGATATACAGGCTCATATCCGCGTCCAATATGCCCACGAAGGTCACGTTGGAAAAGTCGTGTCCCTTGGCGATCATCTGCGTGCCCACCAATATATCCGCCTCTCCGTTGCCGAACGCGGTCAGTATGGACAAATGCCCCGTCTTGCCGCGCGTGGTGTCGTTGTCCATTCTGAGGAGTCGCGCCTCGGGGAAATGCGCTTGCAGATCGGCCACCACCTTTTCGGTGCCGTCTCTGCCGTATCGAATAGAGGGCGAGCCGCACGAGGGGCACTTCGTCGGCACGGTGTATTGATTGCGGCAATAGTGACATTTCAAGAGGTTTTCCTCTCTATGCCAGGTCAGGCTGACGTCGCACGCCGCGCACTTGATGACCTTGCCGCACTCTCGGCAAATCATAAAACTCGAATACCCGCGACGGTTCAAAAACACCATTGCCTGCTGTTTCTTGGCCAAGGTCTCGGCCAAGCCAGTGAGCAACGCGTCCGACAATATGCTCTTATTGCCTTTTTTGAGTTCCTCGCACATATCCACTATCTGCATGGTGGGCATCACGCGGTCGCCCACGCGGTGCGACATTTTCACGAGCGTATATTCGCCCGTCATAGCCTTGCGATAACTCTCCAACGAGGGCGTCGCCGAGCCAAGCACCAACGCGGCCTTGTTGTATTTTGCGCGGAAGGTGGCGATATCTATGGTCTCGTAGCGGGGGTTGGACTCGCTGACGTAACTGCCGTCGTGTTCCTCGTCGATGATCACCATACCCACGTCGCGTATGGGCGCGAACACGGCGCTACGGGCGCCCACCACGATACGCGCTTCGCCCCGCAATATACGCAGCCATTCGTCGTAGCGTTCCCCCGCCGACAACCCGCTGTGCAACAGGGCCACGTTGTCGCCGAACCGCCCGCGGAAGCGCTGCATGGTCTGGGGCGTCAGGGATATTTCGGGCACCAGCATAATGGCCCCCTTCCCCTCTTTGACGCACCGCTCTATGCAGGTCATATACACTTCGGTCTTGCCGCTACCCGTCACGCCGTGCAGCAAAAACGTGCCCGTGGGGTTGTCGCTTATGGCGGCCACGGCGGCCTGCTGTTCGGCGGTCAAAGGCACTTTGGGGGCCTTCCCCACCAACGCGGTATAGGGTTTACGCCCCACCTTTTTCGGCTCTACGACGATAAACCCCTTCTCTTCCAACGCCTTGACGGCGGACGTGCCGAACTGCTCGGCCAGCGAGGCGCACCACTCCCACGCGCACCCCGCGAGGTGCATAAGCAGTCCTCTTTGCGCGACGGCCGTTTGGCGCAGTTTGGCGAGCATTTCGTCCAACGGTATCTCTTTGTTGACGGTAGCGGCCAACCGCTCCAACTCGCGCACCTTGCCCCCGCGCATCTGTGCGGGCACGAAAAGGCGCAACGCGTCGGCTTTGCGCAAAAACCATCGCTTGGCGAGATAATCCATCAACGCCACCATTTCGGGAATGACGGCCGTGAAGTCGTCCGCCTTTTTCTCGATGTGGCGCAGTTTTTCCACCGTGCTGGTCTCTTTCAGCCCGACCACGATACCCTCGATGCGTTGCCTGCCGAAACCGACAAAAACGCGGTCGCCCACCGAGATAACCATATCTTCGGGCACCGCGTAATCGAATACTCTATCTATCTCCGCCGTGGATATGTCGACGATGACTTCGGCGATCACAGCGTCAGCACCTTGTCCCAAATGACGTGCGCCAACTTCTCCTTGGTCATCAAAGGTTGCGGCTCCACCGCGTTTTCGGTGATAAACGTCACGATATTGGTATCCACCGCGAAGCCCGCGCCCTCTTGCGTCAGGTCGTTGGCGACCATCAAGTCGGCGTTTTTCTTCTTCAACTTCTCTTGCGCGTTTTCGATAAGTCGCTCGGTCTCGGCGGCGAAAGTCACCAACTTGCAGTTGCCCTTCACCTTGCCGACGGCGGCGGCTATATCGGGCGTTTTCACCAACCGCAGGTTGAGCGTATCGCCCTTATACTTGTTGTCGAAGGCCTTTTCCACGGTGTAGTCGGCGGGGGCGGCGGCCTTGACCACCACGTCCATATCGCCCACTCTGCCGAGGACCGCCTCGTACATATCGGCGGTCGAGGTCACGCGCACGATCTCCATTCCGTCGGGCAAGGGCACGGACACGTTGCCGGCCACCAAAGTCACCGCGGCGCCTCTATCGCGTGCGGCCTCGGCGATGGCGATGCCCATCTTCCCCGATGAATGGTTGGACAGATAGCGCACGCCGTCGATATTCTCTTGGGTTGCGCCCGCCGTCACCAGCACGTTCCACCCCGCGAGGTCGGGCTTGACGGACAAGAGGTCCAGCACCCTATCCACTATGTAGTCGGGTTCGGCCAATCTGCCTTTGCCTACGTCGCCGCAGGCCAACAAACCGTCCTCGGGCTCTATCATCACTACGCCGCGCTCTTCGAGCATACGCATATTGCGTTGGTTGGCCTCGCTCATATACATAGCCGTATTCATAGCGGGGCACATCACCTTGATACCCTTGCACGCCATATAGGTGGTGGACAGCATATCGTCCGCCAATCCGCCCGCCGCCTTGCCGATAAAGTCGGCCGTCGCGGGGGCTACCAGCACCAAATCGCTGCTTTTCGCCAGCGAAATATGCTCCACCTCATAGGGAAAATCGCGCGAAAACATATCGGTTATCACGCGGTTTTTGGACAAAGTCTCCATCGTGAGGGGCGTAATAAACTGCGTGGCGGCGTCTGTCATCACCACCACGACGTCCAGGTTGAACTTGGTCAACCGCGAAGCGATATACGCCGCCTTATACGCGGCGATACCGCCCGTTACGCCCAACAGTACCCGTTTTCTCATCAGTCGCGCTTGATGGTAACCGTACCTTCGTACACTTCCTTAGCGGCCACCGAGAGGGGTTTCAACTTGTCGTTTTGAAACATTTCGGGCGATTGTTGCATCAACTGTCTGGCGCGTTTTGCCACGCCCACCGCCAACATATAGCGGCACTCGGTCTTTTCCAACAACTTATCAATGGGGGGGTCTGCTAACATATTCTGTATCCTCCTTTCAGGCTTTCTATCAAATCCAGATTATCTTTGGAGCGCTGTTGCTCCGCGGACACGATTTCGTTGATTTTCGCCACGCACGCGTCCACGCGGTCGTTGACGAGCACGTAGTCGTATTGCTTGGCGTATTCCAATTCGGCGACGGCTTTGCCGTAGCGCACGGCGAGGGTTTCGGGCGTTTCGCTGCCCCGCTTTTCGATGCGCGCTTTCAACTCGGCCAAGGACGGGGGCAACAGGTAGATGAGCACGGCGTCGGGAAAGGCCTTCTTGATGTTCAGCCCGCCCTCGAACTCAATGTCCAATAGGACGTGCTTGCCGCTCTTGGTGATGCGCTCGAGTTCGCTCTTCAAGGTGCCGTAACTGTTGTTGTAAATGCGGATATATTCGGCGAACAGTCCTTCCTCTATCATACGGTCGAACTCTTCTTGCGTGCGGTAGAAGTAATGCACGCCCTCTTGTTCTCCCTCGCGCGGGGCCCTCGTCGTCACGGACACCGAGAAGCCGTAGTCTTCGCACTTCTCTCGCAACGCCGCGTGCACGGTGCCTTTTCCCACGCCGGACGGGCCGGACAATACCACGATTTTCGCATTTTTCATAGCCTACTCCAGGTTTTGTATTTGCTCGCGCATTTTTTCCAATTCGTTCTTGATGGCCACCACCAAGGTCAGCAATTCGGCGTTGTTGGCCTTACTGCCCATCGTGTTGGCTTCCCTATTCATCTCCTGCATCAAAAAGTCGGCCTTGCGCCCCACGGGAGTTTCTTGCGCCAGCAAGTGCTCGAATTGGTCGATATGCGACCGCATACGCGTTATCTCCTCGTCGATATTCACGCGGTCGGAATACACGCACACTTCGTTGATGAGCCGCACCTCGTCCAAGGGCACCTCGCCCAAGGCTTCGGTCACGCGCTCGCGCAATTTCACGCGGTAGTCCTCCACCACCGAGGGCGCTTTTTGGGCGACCTCGTCGACCAAAGCGGCCACCACGTCCAAGCGCGTCTGCAAGTCCATAAGGAGCGCGTTGCCCTCTTTCTCGCGCATGGCGCACAGGTTGTCCAACGCACCCGACAGGGCCACGGACAGCAATAGGGACAACTGCCCCTCGTCCGCTTCGGCTACCTCTTCCACCACCGCGTCTTTGAGGCGCAGCACGCGGTCGGCGGTCAGGTCGTTGACGAGACCGAATTCGCTCTCCAACGTCTTGGCCATATCCAGATAATTCTGCACCACGGCCTTGTCGAGGGTAAGCCCCACTCGGTCCGTGCTGTGGTCCTCGTAGGTGACGAACACGTCCACGTGTCCTCTCGCCAGCCGCTCGGAAAGAGACTTGCGCAAAAAGTCCTCGGCGAAGTTAAAGACGCGGGGCATTTTGATATTCAAATCCAAAAAGCGGTTGTTGACCGATTTGAGTTCGATCACCACTTTCTTCCCCTCGATGGAGCATTCGCCTTTGCCGTATCCGGTCATACTGTTCATACACACCTCTTTGCGCCCGTCGTGGGCGTAGACGGGCATACGCCCGCGTAATTAAGATTATAGTAGCACTAAAACAAAAAATATGCAAGGACTTTGCTCAATTTCGCCAAAATCCTTGCGCATTTTCTTTTCAATCGGTCGTGCAAAGCACGAAAATAGCCTTTTACGCTTTCAACATATCCAAAAAGACGCTCTCGTCGATGATCTTTATGCCCAGCTTCTCGGCCTTGGCCAACTTGCTGCCCGCGTCCGCGCCCGCCACCACCAAGGTCACCTTGGCGGATACCGAATCGGCCACCTGCCCGCCCCGCTCTTTGATGAGGGCTGCGGCTTGACTTCTTTTGTAGCTTTCCAACGCGCCGGTCAGCACCACGGTCTCCCCCGCGAACACGCCGTCCGTCGTCTTTTGTTCCTCTATCCGCACGCCTTTTCCCAGTAGCGCCGCAACAAAGTTGCGGTTTTCCTCATCCGCAAAGTAATTGACCACGCTGTCGGCCATCACCTGACCGAAGTCGTCCAAGGCGATGAGTTCCATCACGGTGGCGTTTTCAATAGCCTCCAGACTGCCGAACGCCGCGGTCATTTGCTCTGCCGTGCGCTTGCCGATATTGGGTATGGCCAGGGCGGTGAGGAAGCGCGGCAACGTAGTGGTTTTGCTCTTTTCGATGGACTTCAGCAAGTTGCTCGCCTTCTTCTCTTTGAACCCGTCCAGCGTCAGCAGTTTTTCCATCGTCAGGTCGTACAATTCGTCCGCGCGCCGTAGGTTCAATTCGTTGTACATCAATTCAATGGTCTTCGCGCTCAAGCCGTCTATGTCCATCGCGTCCTTCCCCGCGAAATGCTCGATGGTCGCGATCACTCTCGGGGCGCAATGTTCGGGATTGGTGCAATACACGAACACGCCGCGTTGCTCGGTTTTGGCGCCGCAGGCGGGGCAAACGGCGGGCACTTCCACCTCTTTGCTATCCTCGTTATGTCGTGCAATCCCGAGGATTTCGGGTATCACGTCCCCGCTTCTTCGCACGAAAACGTCCGAGCCTATGCGGATATCCTTGCGCCGTATTTCGCTGATATTCGACAATGTGGCGCGGCTTACCGACACGCCGCCTATATCCACCGTATCCAATACGGCCAGGGGATTCAGTTTCCCCGTGCGGGACACTTGCCACACCACGTCCAGCACGCGGCTGGTCACTTCTTCGGCGTGGAACTTGTAGGCCATGGCCCACCGCGGGAACTTGGCCGTCACGCCCAACTCTTCGCGCAAAGCGAGGTCGTCCACCTTGAATACCATACCGTCGATGAGGTAGTCGAGGTCGGGGCGCGCCACCTCTACTTCGTCCAGCCATTTTTTCCAATCGTCGCCCTTTTCGACCACTTTGAAGTATTGATTTTGACAGAAGCCGTTACGCTCCAAAAAAGCGTGCATATCGCGTTGCGTGGTAAAGGATTCCCCCTCCACGTACCCCACGTTATAGGCCATAAAGGACAATTTTCGTTTGGCGGCTTCCTTGACGTCCGTGTTGCGTATGCCGCCCGCCGCGGCGTTTCTCGCGTTTTTGAGAGGCACCTCTGCGACGTCGTTGTACGCCTTCAATACCGACAGGCGCATAATACATTCGCCCTGTATATCCACGCTTCCCTCGAAGGGAATGTTGCGCGGTATATCCTTGATGGTCAGGGCCTGTTGCGTCACGTCCTCGCCCGTCACGCCGTCGCCACGGGTGACCGCGCGCACGAAGTGACCTTTTTCGTACGAAAGATTGAGCGTCAAGCCGTCGTACTTGTATTCGAGCGTCAAAGGCGCCCATTCCCCGTTTTCTTCCACCACCTTGTCTATCCAGTCGGCGATGCCATCCTTGGTCTTGCTCTTGTCGAGGCTGTACAGTCTTTCGCGGTGCGTATAGGTCTGGAAGCCCTTTTGCACGGCGCCGCCCACCCGTCTCGTCGGCGAATCGGGCAACACGTAGTATTGCTTTTCGAGTTCCAGCAATTCGTCGTACAAAGCGTCGTATTCGGCGTCGGATACGGTAGGATTGTCTTCTTCGTAATACTCCTTGGCGTAGCGGTTAAGCAGTGCCACCAATTCTATCATTCTCTCCATACTTCCTCCTACAGCTTGCTCAAAGGCGCGATCTTCAGGCTCAATTTCTTCACGCCGACCGACTCGAAAGCGATGGTCGCCGTATCGCCGTCCACCCCGATGATCATACCCTTGCCGAACTTGGGGTGTGCCACTCGGTCGCCCACGCGGAAAGCGCCTTGCGGGCGCGCGGTTGCGGCGGGCGTCGTGCCGCCTCGGTACACCTGATTGAGGTTGCCGTCCAAGGTGCCCGACTGCGTAGAGGCCGCAGTGGCTCTTGCGCCCCACTCTCTTTGGCCTTGCGTGTTCCATTGTTTTTGTTTGGGACGCGGTTTTTCCCAACCCATCGCCTCTTTGATCTCGGTCAAAAAGCGGCTCTCGCGGTTGTATTCGTAGTGACCGAAGCGGAAGCGGCTGTCGCAATAGGTCATATACAACTTCTTTTGCGCTCTCGTCATCGCCACGTACATCACGCGGCGCTCCTCTTCTATCTCCACGTCCGTCTTGCTGTACGCGCCCGACGGAAAGATATTCTCTTCCAAGCCCACCACGAACACGACGGGAAACTCCAATCCCTTGACCGCGTGCACGGTGGCCACGGTGACGTAATTGTCTTCCAATATCTCGTCCGAGTCCGAACTGAGCGTCACCGATTGCAGGTATTCGCTGAGGCTGCCGCCCTCGTTCTCGCGCTCGTACTCTTCCGCGCTTTGTATCAACTCGTCGATATTCAGGCGCTTGTTGTAGTTTTCCTCGTCGTCGCCCGCGTAGGCCATGGCGAAGCCCGCCCGTTCCGCTATGTACCGCACGGTATCGCCCACGCCGTGCTCGAGATGGTAGTTGAAAATATCGGCGTACAGGTCGCGGAATACCATCAATTTCTTGCGCGTGGTTTGGCTCAACTCTTCGGCGAACTCCAACCCGTCAAAGAGCACTTCACCGGGCGCCATACTGCGTTCGGCGGCGTAGATCACGAGGTCTTGCACCACCTTGTCGCCGATGCCGCGTTTGGGCGTATTGATGGCGCGCAGTAGCGCTTCGCTGTCGCGCGGATTGACGAGTAGGCGGCAATAGGCCAGCACGTCTTTTATTTCTTTGCGCTCGAAGAAGCGGAAGCCGCCGAACACCTTGTACGGTATGTTGTAACTGTTGAACCGCTCCTCGAACTTGCTCGTCAATGCGTTCAACCGCACCAATACGGCAAAGTCCTTGGCCTCATACTCGCCCGACCGCAGCATACTGCCTATCTGCGACACCACGTATTCGGCCTCTTCGCCGTCCGTCGCGCGGTGTTCCACCACGACCGCGTCGCCTTTGCCCTTGTCCGACCACAGCGTCTTGCCGAAGCGGTTGCGGTTATTCTTGATGAGGGCGTTGGATGCGGCCAAAATATTCTCGGTCGAGCGATAATTCTGCTCCAACTTGATGACGGTCGCGTCCGCGAAATCCTTGCGGAAACTCAATATGTTGTTGATGTCCGCGCCGCGCCAGCCGTAGATACTCTGGTCTTCGTCGCCCACGGCGAAGATATTGCCGTGGAGTTCGGCCAGCATTTTCACCAACGCGTACTGTATCTTGTTGGTGTCTTGGTATTCGTCGATATGTATATACAAAAAACGCTCTTGGTACTGCCGCAAC
The DNA here is from genome assembly GCA_017394805.1 of Clostridia bacterium. Classification (NCBI taxonomy): domain Bacteria; kingdom Bacillati; phylum Bacillota; class Clostridia; species Clostridia bacterium. Next base: position 54,085 of record JAFPXC010000033.1, read on the forward strand.
ACGTCGGGGAACTGCATAAAAAGTATGACCGTTTTGAGCAAGAGATCGTCGTAGTCCAAGGCGTTGTTGAGTTTCATCTCCTCCTCGTATCGCTCGTAAACTTCGCAAATGATATTGGCGTTGGGGTCTCCCACCGCCAGCACGTACTTATCGGGCGACAACCCCTTGTTCTTGGCGTTGGATATATGCCAAATGCACTTATTGAGGTACATTTTCTCGTCGAGTTGCTTGTTCTTGATGATTTTCTTTATCAAACGCATGGACTCCACGTCGTCGTAGATGGTGAAGTCCTTGGTGTACCCCAAAAGGTCTATGTGCCGCCTAAGAATGCGCGCGCACATTGCGTGGAACGTAGATATCCAGAGCCCCTGCGAATTTTCGCAAAGGCTCTCGATACGCTCTTTCATTTCTTTGGTCGCCTTGTTGGTAAAGGTAATGGCCAAAATGCGCGTGGGCGCGACGTGCATCACTTGCAATAGATACGCGATACGGTAGGTCAAAACGCGGGTTTTGCCGCTGCCGGCTCCCGCTATCACCAACACCGCGCCTTCGGTCTGGTACACGCCTTTCAGTTGCTGTTCATTCAGTAATTTTTCCCACTCCATTTAGATGTTCAATGCGTTCTTTGCTTTCTTGATGAGTTGTTTGCTGTTTTTGTTGGCCACCACGGCGCTCATACCGAGCACCATACCGACAAACAAGCCAAGGCTGAATCGTCTCATAGGCACACCTCCTTTTCGGATAGTATGCGCCGCCGCCAAGGCAGCCCCGCTTTCCTTCGTTGCCAATTTATCCCACAATTAGGATAGGTCTATTTTCGCAACCTCGCCACCGCTTTCGCCAAAACGTCCGCCGTTTCGTCTATTTCGGCGGGCGTATTGTCCCGTCCGAAACTGAAGCGCACGCACTCCCGCGCCGCTTGCTCACTAAGGCCCATCGCCCGCAATACGCGGCTTACTTCCAACGTACCCGCCGTGCACGCGCTACCCGCCGAAGCGCAAATCCCCGCCAAATCGAGTTGGTTGAGTATCCGCTCGCCCGACGTTCCCGCAAAACGCAGATTGACGATAGAGGGCGCCGTTTGCCCGAGGTCGCCGTTCACCGTTACGCCCTCGATACGCGCCAGCACTTTGCGGACGAAGTCGTCCCGAAGCCCCTTGACGTAGGCGCGATTCGCCTCCGCGTTCGCCACCGCTTTTTCCAAAGCGACCGAAAGGCCCACGATGGCGGGGGTGTTGTACGTTCCCGCCCGCAGACCTCGCTCTTGCGCGCCGCCCGCAAGTAGCGGCTCTATCTTCACGCCCTTGCGTATATACGCCACTCCCACGCCTTTCGGCCCGTAGAACTTATGTGCCGACAGGCTCAAAAAGTCCGCGTTCAGCCGCCCCGCGTCGAGGTCCAAGACCCCCACCGCTTGCACGGCGTCGGTATGGAAAAGTACCCCACGTTCGCGGCAAATCGCGCCAATCTCGCCTACGGGCTCCACCGCGCCCACTTCGTTATTGACGTACATACATGTCGCCAGCACGGTATCGCGGCGCAGGTACGAGGCGAAGACGTCGGGGCGCACCAGCCCCGCTTCGTCCACGGGTACGTAGTCCACCTCGTAGCCTTCTTTCGCCAACTGTTCGAGCGCCGACAGCACGGCGTGATGCTCTACGGCGGTCGCCACTATGTGCCTTCCTTTGTCGCGATTGGCGTAGGCTACGCCTTTCAATATCCAGTTGTCGCTCTCGGTACCGCCCGACGTAAAGTAGACTTCGGCGGGCAATACGCCCAAAACCTTCGCCACTTTTTCGCGCGCTCTGTCCACGGCCGTTTCGGCCTCTCGTCCCAACGCGTGACGACTACTCGCATTGCCGTAGGCCGCGCCGAAATAGGGAAGCATCGCTTCCCATACGTCGCCGTCCATGGCCGTAGTCGCCGCGTGGTCGAGGTAGATCGCCATATTATTTACCGCCGAAATACTTGGTCAAGTCCGCGATAGCGCAGGTCTCCTCCGCGTTTTCACGCATATTTTTCACTTTTACGACGCCGCTTTCCACTTCGCTCTCGCCCAGCACCACGCAGTACCGCACGCCCAACTTGTCGGCGTACTTCATCTGCGCTTTGAGGCTTCTGCCCATAATGTCCGTCGCGGCCGATACGCCCGCGCGGCGCAATTCTTCGGTCAAGCGGATACAAGCGTCCGCCTGGCCCATATTGGCGACGTATACGGTGGGCAACTCCTCGTTGGGTATCTCTACGCCCTCGGCTTCCATCGTCAACAGCAGGCGCTCTTTGCCCATGCCGAAGCCGACGGCGGGACACGCCTTGCCGCCGATACTCTCGATGAGGTCGTTGTATCGACCGCCCCCGCACACCGTACTCTTGGCGCCGATATCCTCGGACACGAACTCAAACACGGTACGAGTATAGTAGTCCAATCCGCGCACCACGGTGGGATTGACTTGGTAGGCGATACCCATCGCGTCGAGGTTGTGTTTCAACGCCTCGAAGTGGGCGTTGCAATCCTCGCACAAATAGTCCAAAATGCTGGGCGCGCCCTTGGCGATGGCGGCACAGCGGTCGTTTTTGCAGTCGAGTATGCGCAAGGGATTGGTCGTCAATCGCTCGCGGCAGGTCTCGCACAGCCCCTCTTTTTGGCTCTCGAAGTAGCCCACCAACGCCTTGTGATAGGTCTTGCGGCAGGTCTTACAGCCGATGGAATTGACGTACAACGTGGGGTGCAGTCCGAGGTCGTCGAACAAATACTTGGCGATGGCAATCACTTCCGCGTCCGCGTCCGCGCCCTCCGCGCCGTACACTTCCACACCGAATTGATGGTGCTCGCGCAATCTCCCCGCCTGGGGACGCTCGTAGCGGAATACGGACGTTTGGTAGTAGCACCGTAGGGGTAGCACGCTCTCTCTGAGGTTGTTCTCGATGAAACTTCTGGCCACCGAGGCCGTGCCCTCGGGCTTCAACGTAATAGAACGCCCGCTACGGTCGTCGAAGGTGTACATCTCCTTATTGACGATATCCGTCGTATCGCCCACGCCGCGCAAAAAGAGTTCGGTGTGTTCAAAAGTCGGCGTGCGTATCTCCTGCAAGGCGAACAACCCCGCGATGCGGCGGATCTTCTCCTCGATATAGTGCCATTTATAACTGTCTTGCGGCAGCAAATCCTTCGTGCCCTTGGGTATCGTAATCATATATTTTTCCTCAAATAATGTATCTGCGCAAGTCCTCTTGCAAAGACTTGGCGTTCAGGTGTTCGTCCACGTACTTGGCGTCCACCGTCACTTTCATCTCGTTGCCGCACGCTTGGAAACTCACTTCCTCGAGGAGTTTCTCTAATAGAGCGTGCAAGCGTCTCGCGCCTATATCCTCGTGGTTGGCATTGTCGTACACGGCGATCTCGGCGATGCGTTTGATGCCGTCCTCGGTGTAGGTCAACTCCACGCCGTCCACTTTGAGCAATTCGGCGTACATCTTGGTGATGGCGTTACTCGGCTCGGTCAAAATGCGCACGAAGTCCTCTTCGGTGAGGGACAGCAAGTCCACCACCACGGGGAAACGCCCCTGCAACTCGGGGATGAGGTCTTTGACCTCGCTCACGTGGAACGCGCCCGCCGCGATGAACAGGATGAAATCCGTGCGGATGGGGCCGTATTTGGTGTTGACCGTACAGCCTTCCACGATGGGCAATATATCGCGTTGCACGCCCTCGCGAGACACGTCCGGGCCCGAATGATTGGCGCCGCTTTGCGCTATCTTGTCTATCTCGTCGATGAAGATGATGCCGTGTTGCTCGGCTCTTCGTATGGCCTCGACGTTCACGTTGTCCATATCCACCAGGTTCTCGCTCACTTCGGCCACGATCATCTGCATGGCGTCCTTGACGTAGGTCTCTTTCTCCTTGGTGCGCTTCTGCCCCGTCATCTGCCCGAAGATGGAGCCGAGGTTGATCTCGCCGCCCTCGTGGGCGTTGATATTGAGGGGTTTATCCTTCTCGACGAAGGTCATTTTCACCTTCACCTCGTCCAGTTTTCCCTCGCGTAGATCCTGCTCCAATTCGGCCAAAATCTGGCTTTCGGGCTCGTCGCGCGATATTTGTTTTTTCATGGGCAACAGCACCTTGGCGATGCGTTGCACGGCTTCGTCCACGGCTTTGGGCTTCACTTCGGCGAATTTCTCCTCTTTCACCACGCGGATGGCGGCCTCCACGAGGTCGCGTATCATGCTTTCCACGTCCCTGCCGACGTAGCCCACTTCGGTAAACTTGGTGGCTTCCACTTTGACAAAGGGAGCCTTCACCAGTTTGGCCAAACGGCGGGCGATCTCGGTCTTACCCACGCCCGTGGGGCCTTTCATAATGATATTCTTGGGCGTCACTTCGTCGCGTATCTCCTCTTTGAGTTTACTGCGGCGATAGCGGTTGCGCAAAGCCACCGCCACCATGCGTTTGGCCTCGGCCTGCCCGATGATATATCTATCCAGTTGGTCGATGATCTCTTGCGGCGTATATTCCATATCACACCTCCTCTACGGTCAAATTGCCGTTGGTAAACACGCACAATTCGCCCGCTATCTTCATGGCCTTACGCACGATCTGCTCGGCGTCCATGCCCTCTATGTCGTACAGCGCTCTCGCCGCGGCCAACGCGTAGTTACCGCCCGAGCCGATGGCGCACACGCCCGAATCGGGGTCGATCACTTCGCCCGTACCCGAGATGATGAGCATGGTATCGTGGTCGGCGGCTATCATCATAGCCTCCAACTTGCGCGCTTGGTCGTTGCGCCACAATTCGGCCAATTCGACGGCCGAACGCAGCAGATTTCCGCTGAACTTTTGCAGCATTTTTTCAAATCGCTCGCTCATGGCAAAGGCGTCCGACACCGTACCGGCGAAGCCGATGATGACGTTGCCGCCGTAAATGCGCTTGACTTTGACGGCGTTGGCCTTGAAGACCACGCTGTTACCCATGGTCACCTGACCGTCGCCCGCGACTACCGTGCGCCCGTCCTTTCTGACGGCGCAAATGGTCGTTCCGTGAAATTCCGTCATAACATCCTCCTTACAACTGTTCAACAAACAGTTTCATATGTTCCAGGGCACGCGCCGCATACGCGCCTTTGCGCTGCTTCTTATCCCGCACGCCCTCAATGGTCGGCAACAAGCCGAAATTGCTGTTCATAGGTTCCAACCACTCGATGGTGGGGTTGGAAATATAGCGGCACAAAGCCCCTATCATCGTGTATTCGTCGGGTACTACGGCGGGTTTCCCCGCGAGGCGCCTTGCCATCGACAGGCCGGCCACCAACCCCGACATCGTACTCTCCATGTACCCCTCTACGCCCGACAACTGTCCCGCGACGTACACGTTTTTATGCTCTTTGAGCATAAAGGTCTCGTCCAGCACTCTGGGCGCGTTGATATAGGTATTGCGGTGCATCACGCCGTAGCGCAGATACTCGGCGTTTTCAAGCCCCGGTATCAACCCGAACACCCGCTTTTGCTCGCCGAATTTCAGGTTGGTCTGGAAGCCCACCAAGTTATACGTATCTCCCGCCGTGTTCTCCTTGCGCAGTTGCAACACCGCGTAGTATTTTTCTCCGTTTTTCCCGCGTATGCCCACGGGGCGCAGGGGACCGAACCGCATAGCGTCCTCCCCGCGTTTGGCCATCACCTCTATGGGCATACAATTCTCGTAAAAGGTGGCGTTCAGGAGTTTGTCCTCCACGCACTCGGCCTCTATGAGCGCCCGATAAAAGGCGAGGTATTCCTCTTTGTTCATGCCGCAGTTGAGGTAGTCGTCCGTGCCCTTGCCGTATCGCGCCGCCGCGAACACTTTATCTCGGTCGAGGCTGTCCGCCGACACGATGGGGGCCACCGCGTCGCAAAAACTCATGCCGTCCCCCGCCACTTTGCGCAACTCCGCGGCCATGGCGTCCGAGGTCAACGGACCGGTGGCCACAATGGTAGGCACGTCGTACGCTATGGCGGTCGCTTCTTCGCGCACCACGGTCAACCCGTCGAAGGCAAAGAGCCTTTTTTCTATCTCGCGGCTAAAGACCACTCTATCCACGGCCAACGCCCCGCCCGCGGGCACTCTCGCCGCTTCCGCCGCGTCGAGGAGCATACAATCGAGCATACGCATCTCGGCTTTCAAAAGTCCGCTCGACGTGTCCTCGAGGTCGCTTTTGAGGCTGTTGGAGCACACCAATTCCCCCAGCATATCCGTACGATGCGCACCCGTCGTCTTATGGGGACGCATTTCGTACAAATCCACTTGGTAGCCGCGTTTCAGCAGTTGATACGCCGCTTCCGAGCCGGCCAGTCCGCCGCCGATCACCCGTACCTTCACCGCCTACTCCTTCTTATCGTCTTTCTTGTCGCGGTTATCCGCGATCACTTCCACGTGCGCGCATTTGGTACACTTATATTTCAGCAATCCTCGATAATTGATCTGTTTCATCGTCGCGCCGCATTCGGGGCAGAAATAAGGCGCCGGCAGATCCCACGCCGCAAAGTCGCACTTGGGCGTGGCGTTGTAGCCCGTACAGCCGTAGAACTTCTTGCCCGATTTGGACATCTTCTCCACCACGTCCCTGCCACAGCGGGGGCACTTGCCCACGACGTTGGTATCGAGGCTCATCGTGCTCTTGCAGGCGGGATAGTTGGGGCAGGCGAGGAACTTGCCGTTCCTGCCCTCTTTTATCACCATAAACGCGCCGCACTTGGGACACTTCACGTCGGTCTCCTCGGCGGGCTTTTTGGTGCCCGTATCGTGCGCGGCCTCGATGACGTGTTGCAAAAACGCGGGATAAAAGTCGGCAATGAGGTTTTGCCATTCGCGCTTGCCGTCCGCTATGTCGTCCAAGGATTTCTCCATATTGGCGGTAAACTTCAGGTCGAGTATATCCGAGAAATGCTTATTCATCTCGTCCACCACCCGTTCGCCCAATTCGGTCGCCGCCATATACTTGCCCTCGCGGGTGGTATACGCGCGCTTCGACAGCACGCTTATGATGGTGGCGTAGGTGCTGGGACGACCTATACCGTTCTCCTCCATGGCCTTGATAAGGCTGCTTTCCGAGTAGCGTTGGGGGGGCTTGGTGAACTTTTGCTCGTATTTGAGTTCGTCCTCCGTCAGCACGTCGCCCTCTTGCATGGGAGAGGTAATATCGCCCGTTTCCTCGTCCGAGTCGGAGGTTTTCACTTCGCTGTACGCGGCGGTATATCCCGCGAATTTCAACGCTCTGCCTTTGGTATGGAAGCCGTAATTTTGATCGGCATCCGCCTGCACGCCCACGCGAATATCCAAGGTATTATAGAGAGCGGGCATCATTTGCGACGCCACGAAGCGGTCGTAGATGAGTTTGTACACGAGGTAATTGTTGTGCGACAACTTCTTCTTCATGCTCTCGGGCGTGCGGTCGAGGCTGATGGGACGAATGGCCTCGTGCGCGTCCTGCGCTTGGTTGGAGGTCTTATAATTGACGGGCGACTTGGGCAAATAGTCCGCGCCGTACTTCTTTTCGATATAGCGGCGGGCGTCGAAGATGGCGTCCGTAGACACGCGCACGCTGTCCGTACGGATATAGGTCACCAGAGCCACGTGCCCTTCGCCGTCTATCTCCACGCCCTCGTACAGTTGCTGTGCGATCTGCATGACGGTAGGCGCGCTCATGGCGAATTTGCTGGTGGCGTCCTGTTGCAGCGTCGACGTCGTAAAAGGCGGTTGCGGGAAGGACTTGCGCACGGCCTTCTTCACCGAATCCACCACGAAATCCTTGCCCTTCATCTTGGCGAGCATCTCGTCCAATTCGGCCTTGGACTCTATGCGGTGTTTCTTGCCGTTTATCTCCTCGAAGGTGGCCTTTATCTTGCTGTCGTCCTGGTGCAGCAAAGCCTGCAACGTCCAATACTCTTGGGGTACGAACCCGCGCACTTCGCGCTCGCGGTCCACCAGCATACGCAAGGCCGCCGACTGCACTCTGCCCGCCGACAACCCCGGCTTGATTTTGCGGCTGATTACGGGGCTGATTTTGTAGCCCACCAATCGGTCGAGGACGCGTCGCGCCTGCTGGGCGTTGACGAGGTTCATATCTATCTGACGGGGCGCGGCCAACGCGTTGGTCACGGCCTTTTTGCTGATCTCGTGAAACTCGATGCGGTTGTTGGACGTAGGCGGCAATCCCAGGTTGGTCGCCAAGTGCCAACTGATGGCCTCTCCCTCGCGGTCGGGGTCGGTTGCGAGGTAGACTTCTTTGGCCTTGGCCACGTCCTGTTTGAGGGCTTCCAACGTCCTCACCTTATCGGGATTGATCTCATAGACCGGCTTGTAATTGTTGTCGATCTCGATGCCGAGATTGCGGGTAGGCAGGTCGCAAATATGCCCGCCGCTCGCTCTCACGCGGAAATCCGAACCCAGATACTTCTCGATTGTCTTTGCCTTTTTGGGCGATTCTACGATGACTAACTTCATGATGCCTCCGATTTATTTTCCATAATAATTGCCGCCGAGTTTCTTCATCAACCCCATCAACTCCAATTTGGTGAGGATGGGCGTCAACTCGCTTACGGTCATTTGGGTCAGCGCCATCAATTCCTCGACGTGCCTATCTCCCTCTTCGACCGCGTCCACGATCTGCGCTTCCACCATATCCAACTGAATATCGCAGGGCGCGCCCCGATCGACGGCAACGTGGTAATATTCCAATATATCGTATGCGGTGGTCACCAAAGCCCCCTGCATACTCTTCAACAGATTATTCGTACCCACCGACGCCTTGCTATAGATATTGCCGGGCACGGCGAACACGTCTTTGGCCTGCTCCAACGCGTGGTTGGCGGTGATCAACGCGCCGCTCTTGTCGCCCGCCTCTGTCACCAACACGCCCATAGCCAAAGCGCTGATGATACGATTGCGCTCCACGAAGGTGTATTGCTGTACCGTGGTACCCAACGGGTATTCACTCACCAATAGGCCCTTTTCGGCTATCTCGCGGAAGAGTTCCCTATTCTCGGCGGGGTACACTTTGTCCAGCCCGCACGGCAGCACGCCCACCGTCAACTTGTCGTAGGACAACGCGGTGCGATGCGCCACGGTATCCACGCCGCGCGCCAGCCCCGACACGATGCAAAACCCGTGCGTCACGAGGTCGGCCACCATGTTTTGGGTGACGTCCCGTCCGTAGCGGGTGATATTGCGCGTGCCCACCACGGCGATATTGCGCCCCGCGAGCAAGGTCAGGTCGCCTTGGCAATACAAGGCCACGGGCGGTTGCGCCAAGTCGTGCAAGTCGTCGGGATACCGCTCGTCCACGGGGGTCAGAGCCACCGCGCCCATACGGTCGAGGGCCGCAATCTCCTTCTCCACCAAGCCCTTGTCGATGGTTTCCGCCAGTAGGTCGCACACTTCCTTGCCGAGGGGTTCTTCGAGTTCGCCCCGACGCACGGCGAAGGACTCCATCAACGCGCCGAGGTCATCGGTGTATTCGAGTATTCTACGCCGCCTGACGGGCGTCATTTTGGGCGTCAAGGACAGCCATATATAGGCTTTTTGCTCGGTCGTGTACATACTAACTCCAATACTTCCTGTCCAGCGAGCGGTATTGAATAGCCTCGGACAAGTGGTTGACTTTGATATCCGCGCTACCCTCTATGTCCGCGATGGTACGCGCTACGCGCAGTATGCGGTACGAGGCGCGTGCGGACAGTCCGAGTTTGTGGAAAGCAAGTTCCAACAGGCCCTCGCATTCCTTGTCCAACGCGCAGTATTTCTTGATTTCGCGGTTACTCATCTCGCTGTTGGTCAGCATAGGCAGATTTTTGTACCGCTCCCTCTGCAACTCGCGCACTCGGACGACTCTTTCGCGTATGGCGGCCGAATTCTCTGCGGGCCGGGCGGCAGAGAACTCCCCATAGGTGATATTATCGACTTCCACCTGGATGTCGATACGGTCGAGAAGAGGCCCCGACAAGCGGTTGATATAATTATGTATTTGCACGGGCGTACACGTGCACGGGGTGGTTTTGCTGCCGTAATTGCCGCACGGACAGGGGTTCATACTGCCGATGAGCATGAAGTTGGCGGGATATTCCACCGTCTGCGCTATACGCGACACGGTCACCACGCCGTCCTCCATCGGTTGCCGCAAGGCCTCCAACGCGCGGCGGTTGTACTCGGGCACTTCGTCCAAAAACAGCACGCCGAGGTGCGCCAGACTCACTTCGCCGGGCTTTGCCTTTCTGTCGCCGCCCACCAACGAGGGCACGGTGACGCTGTGGTGGGGCGAGCGGAAGGGACGCACGGTGACGATACCCTTTTCCGTGTCTAATAGCCCCGCGACCGAATGGATTTTGGTCACTTCCACGGCCTCGTCGAAGGTCATATCGGGCATAATGGACAATACGCACTTGGCCAGCATGGTCTTGCCCGCGCCGGGAGGGCCTATCATCAACACGTTATGACCGCCCGCCACGGCTATTTCGAGGGCGCGTTTGGCCACAGCCTGCCCGTGCACGTCCGCAAAATCGAAGCCGTAGATCCCCTTGGCGGCGGTGGGATTGTATTCGCGGTGCTCCACCTTTTCGAGGTCGCCCGCGCCCGACAGAAAGTTGACTACCGACAAGAGGTTATCCGCGGCGTACACTTCCGCCCCCGATGCAAAGGATGCCTCCACGGCATTCCCTTTGGGAATGATGAACTTCTTATACCCCGCCTGCATTCCCGATATAAGCAAAGGCGTCATACCGTTGATACGCCGCAAGGTGCCGTCCAGACTCAACTCGCCGATGAGCACATACTCGTCCAATGGCGTAGGCGGCAGTTGTTGCGAAGCGCACAGGATAGACACCGCCAAAGGCAAGTCGAACAGCGTGCCCTCCTTTTTGAGGTCGGCGGGCGCGAAGTTGACCGTGATGCGCTTGATGGGATACAACAGTCCGCTATTGGCGATGGCGCTTTTCACTCGGTCTTTGGCCTCTTTGACGGACACGTCGGGCATACCCACCATATCGATAGCGGGCACGCCTGCGTTGATATCCACCTCTATTTCGACGGGGTACCCCGTCAAGCCGACCAGAGCGAAACTCTTTACCTTAGACAGCATACTCTACTCCTCGTCCGTCGCTTTGGTCTTGTCGGATCCCTCTTTTGCCTTCTTGACGAGGGGCATAATGGGTTTCTTGCGACCGAGGCAAATATCGGCGACGACGTAGGTCAGGCCGAGGAAGGTCAATACGGACGCCACCGAGAACACGATAGCCACGGGGTCCATCGACGCGATCGCCACGCCCGCGGCGCCCACGCCGCCCTTGACGTTGCCACCCACGGCCATCAAATAGCACAGATTGACCGAGGTAGTCACCGAGAACGCGCCCACCGTCCAGGCCAAACGCTTCTCGTCCGTATAGAGGACGTACAGATACAGTAGAATGAGGCCGATCAACAGCACCCACGCATTCATACGCACGCACAGCGTATACACGGCGATCATCGTCCAGGCCGCGTACAGGATAATATCCTGCCGATTGAGCCCTTTGACGTACATAGCGATACCGCCGAGCATCGCCGCGGCCGCAAAGATAGCGCCCATCGCCACGCCCGCCGTATTGACGGCATTCGCGCCCACGCCGCACATGGCGTAGATGTTGAATATATTACGCGCAAAGTAGGTATTTTGATTGAACACGGTCACCATACGCTCCAGCACGATGAAGGGGTGCCCCGCCACGAAGAAGTTGAGCGTAAGGGGAATGGTGACGGCATAGCCGACCACCAATGCCACCGTCGCCGCCACGGGCAACTTGATGCGCGTTTCGGGATAGCGGATATAGGTCACGATGGCGAACACGAGAAGAAGCGGCAGCAATATCAACGCCTCTTCCGCGAACATCACGGCGAAGAAGTAGAAGACGGTCATTTTGATGACCTTGCGCTCGCGCACGGCCATAAAGGTCAGCATGAGGAACAAGATGGCCACCGAGGTATACACGCCCCACAGCGAGGACGCCATATAGAACACGGGCAGAAGCGCCAGGACGAGTCCTACGACCAACGCCCACAGCGAGCCTTTGCGCTTTTCCACGGTCACGAAGGCGAACGCGACGATCATCAAGTCGGCGATCAGCGCGGGTATCTTGAGGAAAATCGCCATACCGTGCGTGCCCGCCGTCAACTTGAGGGGCGCGGCGATGAGGCCGAGGATATACAAAGTATACGTCGTGAAAGGCGCGTAGTAGGTGCTGTAATTGAAGTAGTAATCGCTCAGCCCGTTCTCCACCATGGCGGACACGTTTGTCATCACGGTGTTTTCGTACGCGCCGTAGCCGTACAGCGCGAGGCTCATCACGAGCCGTATGCCGAAGCCCACCACCAACGTGACGACGAGCAGGAAAATGGAATTTTTGAAGATACTGCTCCCCTTCACCATACCGTTGGGGGCGATCTCCGCCTCCTTCTTGACGCTGAGCTTGCGCAATGCGAAGTACGCGCCGACCATCAACCCCGCGGATAACACGACCACGAGTACCGTAAAGACGATATCTTCTTTGCCGATACGATAGGCGGAGTCGTATTTGCCGCCCAAACTGTTGGCCTCGCTCAACTTGACGGCGGCCACGCCTGCGGCGGCCTCGTCCGTCAGCCGTACCAAACTCACGTTGTCGAAGTACACCGTGCCGTCCGAAACCACGTAATCGCTCTCGCCCAAGCCGAGCAAGACGGTCACTTCGTCGTATTCGTCCGAATCGAAATACAACTCCCAAGTACCCCACTCGTCCATCTGCGCCGTCTCCGCGCGGTACAGGTATTTGAACCCGTCCAAGGTCAGGTACGCGCCCTTGCCGTCACCCGCCGTAATGGGCGACGCGACGCGGTAGTCCACGGACAACTTGTAGACGCAATGGGGTTGCACTTCCACCTTTTGCCACAATCGAGTGACCGTCGTCGAGCCGGAGTCCGCTTTGATGACGGCGTAACTGCTGCCGTGCTTCGCGTCGTACCCTTGGGCTTCCGCATTGACGTAAGGGAAAGTGATATTGCCGCTTTCGCCGGCTTTGGACCAAGTCCAGTCGGTATCGCGTTTGGACAATTCGAAGTTTCCGTTGGAAAGCAGTTCAACGTCGGGCTCGACGGTCACGGATTCGGTGGTCGCGCAGCCGACGAGGCTCAGCGAGATCACGGCAACGACGGCGACGAGCGCAAACAACAAACAGATTTTCTTCTTCATAACAAAACCTCACAAAGTCGTGTATTCTTATTGTACCCGCACGCTACGCAAATTGCAAGCATTTTTACGTAAAACTATAATTAATATATCGCGCGAATAATTTACGCGCACGCGCGCGCGTATTTTACGCGTGCACAATGCGTGCGCTTCGCCCCCGTTTGCCCCCTATACGGATTATGAAACACCTCGCTTTACCCTATTCGAAAATCCTATATCCATTAAATTAAAATAATTATCTCTCACATAAAACGGTCGCCGACAGGCTCAATCTTTACCGCAACTCGCCATAGGCGAACTTCACTTTCGCGCGAGCGAAAACTTCACTTGCAAAGCAAACTTCACTTCGCCATAGGCGAAACTACCACATCCCAACAACGGTTGGATTTCTCCCATTCAGCAGAATGGATTTCACCCGTGCGACCGCACGGATTTATCCCGCGCGTCGTCGCGGATTTCTCCTCGCCGCAAGTCGCCCCGCCCCTTGCGGCGAAAAAAAACCGTCCGCATCGTAGCGGACGGATTCTTTTTGCCAACCTTACTTGGTGTAGTTGATCTTGGCGGCTTTGACTCTTGCGGCTTTGCCGGTACGCTCGCGCAGATAGTACAACTTCGCACGACGCACGAAACCTTTGCGCACGACCTCGATCTTTTGGATTTGCGGACTATGCAACATAAAAGTCTTCTCCACGCCCACACCCGAGGAGATCTTACGCACGGTGATGGTCTCGCGGAGACCGCCGTTCTTTCTGGCGATCAAAGTACCCTCGTACACTTGGGTTTTAATCTCTTCCTTCACGGTCTTGCTGGCGTGTTGGTTCTTGCTGCCGCCGGGCGCGGTACCCGCACGGGTGATCTCTTTGAAACGCAAAGTGATACGAAGCGTATCGCCGATTTTGAATTCGGGAATATCCTTGCGCATTTGCTCTTGCTCGATTACATCAATAACGTTCATGACTTACCTCCATTTCAATCAAAGTGTTCGTGTGCTCAAGTCTTACAGCACAGAGGACCACCCGAAGTCCATACTATCTTATCATACGCCCGCCGCTTTGGCAAGCGTTTTTTACCGTCCTTTCCAAACTTTTTTGCCCAAAACCGCCATATCTTGCGATTATTTTCTCTATTGGCTCATCCAACTACCATCGGTTGCGCCTTCCCGCGTCGTTTTTCGTAAAGGCGTTGGGGATATATTCCACCTCTTCCTTGGTGGTGTCCACGCAGGCGACGTCGAAGCGCACGCACCGCGCCGAATCCTTCTTCACTTTGAGATACCACTCGGCCGCCCGCACGATTTGCGTTATCTTTTGGGGCGTCACGGCCTCGACCGCATATCCGTACGCGCCGTTTTTACGCGCTTTCACTTCGCAAAAGACGATATAATCCCCGTCTTGGGCCACCACGTCCACCTCGCCCGCCTTGCAGGCGTAGTTGCGTTCCAATATCCGCATACCGTGCGCTTTCATATACTCGACGGCCATACTCTCGCCGTCTATGCCCGTACCTCTATTGTTCATCTACGTCCACGAAGTGCCCGATAAACGTGCGGCGATGGATGGGGCTGGGGCCGTACTCGCGCAGGGCCGCGATATGGGCGGCGGTGCCGTAGCCTTTGTGCTTGGCGAATCCGTATTGCGGGTAGATTCGGTCGTATTCGAGCATCAAGTGGTCACGATACACCTTGGCAAGTATGGACGCGCACGCGATACTATAGGATAGCGCGTCGCCTTTCACGATGGCGTGCACCCTATAGTCGCAGTCGAGGTTTACCGCGTCGATGAGTACCACGTCGGGTTTCAGCCCGAGTTTATCCAAACACCCGCGCATGGCTTCCTTGGTGGCGTTCAAGATATTGATTTGGTCTATGCGCTTTTCGTCCACCGCCACGATGCTGTACGCGAGGGCTTTTTCACATATCAAGGGGTACAAGGCTTCGCGCTTCTTCTCGGTCAACTTCTTGCTGTCGTTGACGCCTTCTATGACGTCGTCCAAGGGCATCACGGCGCAGGCCGCCACCACGGGGCCGGCCAAAGGGCCTCTCCCCGCTTCGTCGATACCCGCCACGAGGACGGCGCCTCTCGCTTGCCACAGTTTTTCGTATGCCAGCATATCCACAGGCGTTTTCACTTGTTTACTCATTCGGTCTCTCCAAAATAATCTTGCCCATACGGCCTTTGCGGAAGTCGTCCATCACGGCGGCCGCCGTGCGCTCGTAGTCGATTTCGCCTTTTTTGAGGACGAACCCCCTTACTCGGGCGATTTCTTCGTACAATTCGAGGGGCGTTTTGCCCGTCGGCTCCACCTTATAGCGCGCCCGCAAGGCGTCCGGCTCTCGCTCGGTCATTTGTTCGAGGAACTTCAACGCCAGCCCTTCCATATCGAGAATGGCGTCCCTGATACAGCCGATATACGCCAAGTTGTAGGCGGTCTGTTCCACTTCTATACTGTGGCACAACGTACCCGGCGTATCCAGTAGCACCACGCCGCTGTCCAGCCTTATCCATTGTTCCCCTTTGGTCACGCCGGGGCGATTTCCCGTCACCGTGCGTTTGTCTTTGGCCAGGCTGTTGATGAGGGTGGACTTGCCCGTATTGGGCATACCGATCACCATCGCCTTCACCGAATATTGCACGCCCTTTTGGGCGTTTCTTTCTATCTTTTCGCGGTTGACCTCGTGCAGAGCGGCGATGATCTTACCGGCGTCGCGTCCTGCGGTCGAATTGCTGGTCACCACGGCCTTGCCTTCCCGCTCGAAGTATTGTTGCCAGGCTTTGAGGTCTTTGGGGGTCACCATATCCGCTTTGTTGATGACGTACAAGGCACTGCGACGGGCGATCAAAGGCTCGAACTGCACGTTGACGCACGACAAAGGCGCACGCGCGTCCAGCACGTACACGATACTATCCACCTTGGCGATGGAACTTTCCATCTGCCGCAGGGCCTTCGTCATGTGTCCGGGAAACCATTGTATGATCATCTTCCGCTACCTTGTCTTTCCGTTTCGTTGGGTTTTTCCTCGCCCAACGGTCGTTTGGCGCATATTCCCCCTATACGTCCTATTCTTTTTCGCACCACTCGGCGCTCAGTCTTTCTTGGCCAAGAGGTCTGGGCGACGCTCTTTCGTTATGCGATAGGCCTCTTCTCTTCGCCAAGCGGCTATTTTGGCGTGATTGCCCGACAGTAGCACTTCGGGCACCGCCAGCCCCATAAATTCTTGGGGGCGCGTATATTGCGGGTATTCCAAGAGGTTTTCCGAAAAACTCTCGTCCACCGCGCTTTCTTCACTGCCCAACACCCCTTCGATATTGCGACACAAGGCGTTGATGACCACCATCGCCGCCAGGTCGCCGCTCGTCAGCACGTAGTCGCCGATGCTCAATTCCTCGTCTATGTCGAGGTCGATCACCCGCTCGTCCACGCCTTCGTACGAGCCGCACAAAAACAGCAAGTCGCGCCCTTCGGCCAATTCCTTGGCCTTCTTTTGCGTAAAGGTCGCGCCGCGCGGCGACAAAAAGATGCGGCGGCACCGGTGTTCTGGGTCCACGGCTTGGATGCAGTCGTGGATGGGTTGCGGCGTCATCACCATGCCCGCGCCGCCCCCAAAGGGGTAGTCGTCGGTGCGACGGTGTTTGTCGAGGCTGTAGTCGCGTATATTGACGATATCCAACGAGAACGCGTCGTTTTCGAGCGCGCGACCGACGACGCTTTGATGCAAAGCGCCGTACATATCGGGGAATACCGTCAGCACGCTAATTTTCACATGCCACCTCCGCCCATTTGGCCTTGTCCATCACGATGACGCCCGCCTCGAGGTCAATGTCGAGCACCAAGGCTTTGAGGAAAGGCACCAGATAGTTCTTCTTGCCGCGCACGTCGAAGATATCGGCCGCGCCGTATTGCAGTACGTCCGCCACTTTGCCCATCTCCTCTTCGCCCACTTTCACCGTTAGCCCCGTGAGGTCGGCCACGAAATAGTCGCCCGTTTTCAGTTGGTCGGCTTTGTCGCGGTCCACTTCCACTTCGAGGTTGCGCAAAGTCTCCGCCATATTGCGGTCGTCCACGCCTTCGAGCGTTAAAAAAACGTCCGCGCCCACTACGCGCGCGCGCTTGACGGTACGCAATACACCCCCTACGTACACCTCTTTTATACGCAAAAAACCTTCAGGCGCATCGACGTAGCATTGCAATTTCACTTCGCCCTTGATGCCCTGAGGTTTTGCTATTTTACCAACCGTTATTCGTTTCAATCTCTTTCCAGAATCTCCACGTTATACTTGTGGTTAATCTTGCTTGCCGCGGCCTTGACGATGGTACGGATGGCCTTGGCGATCTTGCCCGATTTACCGATTACTTTTCCGATATCCTCTTTGTTGATGTGCAAGTAGATGGTACGTTCCTTTTCTTTGACGACAACGTCGAACTCCTTGTCCTCACCGATCAAAGCGGATACGATGTATTCCAACAATTCTTGCATAGCTTACAGGATATTCTCTTTGCGGAACAAATCTCTCACGGTGTCGGTGGGTTGGGCGCCGTTGGCCAACCATTTCTTCGCCAATTCCACGTCGATCTTGACGGTGGCGGGGTTGGTCTTGGGTTGATAGATACCGATTTGCTCGATATACTCGCCGTCACGGGCTTTACGTCCGTCCATAGCCACGATGCGATAGCAAGGGTTCTTCTTCGCGCCGATACGGGTCAATCTGATTTTTACCATAATAATACCTCCAAATGGTTTGTGTTTTGTATTGTATTTCCTTTGTGCAAGGATATTTTCGTCTTAGAAGGGGAATCCGCCCCCACGGCGGCGGCCGCCTTTCATCATCTTCTTCATCATGTCGCGCGTCTGCTCGAACTGCTTCAACAGTTGGTTGACTTCCTGAATGGTCGTTCCCGAGCCGTTGGCCACGCGTTTCTTGCGCGACGCTTTGATAATATCGGGATTTTCGCGCTCCTCGGGCGTCATACTGTAGATGATGGCCTTCATTCGCTTGATCCTGTCCTCGTCCACCGACAGATCGTCGGCTTTTACCTTACCGGCAAGTCCGGGCACCATGCCCAGCATACCCGATATGTCGCCCATATTGGACAACTTGTCGAATTGGTCGAGGAAGTCGGTCAGAGTAAAGGTGGCTTGACGCATCTTCTGCTGCATCTTGCGCGCTTCCTCTTCGGTGTAGGCCTGCTCCGCCTTCTCGATAAGCGTCAGCACGTCGCCCATGCCGAGGATACGCGAAGCCATGCGGTCGGGATGGAATATCTCGAGGTCGGTCATCTTCTCGCCCATCGACACGAACTTGATGGGCTTGCCCGTCACCGCGCGCACCGACAACGCCACGCCGCCGCGGGTATCGCCGTCCATCTTGGACAGCACCACGCCCGTAATATCCAGCCTGCCGTCGAACTCCTTGGCCACGTTGACGCCGTCCTGACCGAGCATAGCGTCCACCACCAACAATATCTCCGCGGGGTGCAGTATGCCTTTGAGGTCTTCGAGTTCCTTCATCAAGGCCTCGTCGATATGCAAGCGGCCCGCCGTATCCACGATCATCGTGTCATAACCCTTGGCGGTCGCCTCTTCCAGAGCGGCTTTGACGGTCTTACGGGGGTCCTGCTGTCCTTTCTCAAACACGGGCACGCCCGCTTTCTCGCCCACTCTTTGCAGTTGCAACACGGCCGCGGGGCGATAGATGTCGCACGCCACGAGGAAGGGGCGCTTGTTTTGCTTTTTGAGCAAGTAGCCCAACTTACCGCACATGGTGGTCTTGCCGCTGCCCTGCAAGCCGCACATCAAGATGATTGTGGGCGGTCGGTCGGCCACGTTCAGTTTGGCGTAACTCGAGCCCATCAGGGCCACCAGTTCCTCGTTGACGATTTTGATTACCTGCTGCGCCGAAGTCAAAGACTTCAGTATTTCCTCGCCGAGGGCCTTTTCGCTCACTTTGGCGATGAAGTCCTTCACCACGTTGACGTTGACGTCGGCGGCAAACAAAGCGATGCGCACCTCGCGCATGGCCTGCTTGATTTCGAGTTCGGTCAAAGCGCCTTTGTTCTTCAGTTTGCTGAAGATATGGTTGAGTTTTTCGCTCAACGTGCCGAATGTCGCCATATCAATCCTCCAACAATGCTATCGCCTCGTCGCACCTTACGCGCCAATCGGCCTCGGTGCAACCTTTGAGGGCGGCGAGCACCGCCGACTTCAATCGGACGTTGCCCAACTTGTTCTCGTACTCCTCAAGCGATGCGACGGTACGCGTCACGACATCGCGCACGGCTTGTCTCGTCGTGCCCACCTCGTCGGCCACCTCCTGTAGACTCAGGTCCATCAGGCAGTACATTTCCACCGTTTCGCGCTGTTTATCGGTCAACAACGCCCCGTATTCCGCCAGTAATTCGGCTATCAACACACGGTCTTCAATGGTCATATACGCCCCCGTTTCGCATCTCGCTGTAAAGTGTTTTTCCTTTACATCGTTGCTATTATATCCGCTTTCCGCCCGCTTGTCAAGGATTTTTTCACCTATTTTTCACGGCTCGGACGCTTGCTTTTGTCGCAAAATGCAAAAAAATTTGAGCAAAAGACTTGAAAAGAGGTTCTATAAGGTTTATAATACTATGTATATCGCACGGGCATACGCACGATATACTACTATTAGGAGGGTGCTATGTTTCTTTTGGCCGCATCGGACAACAATTTAGCCAAGGTTCTGCGCGAAGCCATCATACCCGAGGGCTTCGAGGTAGCGGGCGTGTCCGTCAGCCCCGGCGTGGTCAGCGCCGTTATCGTCGCGGGCTTTTTGCTTTTGGTTGCCGCCCTCATTCGCATTTTCGTCATTCCGCGTTTCAAGACGATCCCCGGCAAGTTTCAATCCGTTCTCGAGAAGATAGTGGAGTTTTTCTCGGGCATGGCGGAGGGCAACAGTCCCCACCGTCACGGCTATTTGGGCGCGTTCGCCTTTGCCGCCGGCATCTATATTTTCGTAGGCACTTTGTTCGAGCTTTTGGGCATTCAAATCGTCGTGGGGGGCGTGGTCTACACCCTTCCCGCCGTCATGAGTGACATCAACGCGTGCATAGCGGTCGCCGCGTCCGCCTTCCTCAGCATCTTGATAGGCGCCGTCCGCGTCAACAAAGGCAAGGGCTTGCTGTCCGCTTTGATCGACTTCAGTCTGCCCATCAGTATGAGTTTCCGTCTCTTCGGTTCGCTTCTCAGCGGACTATTGGTCACCGAGTTGGTCTACCAAGTCACCTTCCTCTATATGTCCGTGGTCGTACCCGCCATCGTGGGCGTGTTGTTCACTATGGTGCACGCCGTCATACAGGCCTACATTCTGCCCTTCCTCACCACCCTCTTCTACGGCGAGAAGACCGCGCCTTCCCCCAAGAAGGAGAAGAAGCGCAAAAAGGCCAAAGAGGCCGAAAGTCGGGCGTAACGCACCCCCTTTCCCCCGACAGACAACATAGTTGTCATACATACAAGCACACGGCGGATTATCCGCCAAAAGGAGATAGATATGAGTTTGCTTTTATCCGCTATCGAGACACAGGCCCAGTCGCTGGTGGCCTACGCCGCCGCTCTCGCCATCCTTCTGCCCGCCTGCGCGGGTGCCGTCGGCATGGCCATCGCCATCTGCAAGACGTTGGACGCCATCGCGCGTCAACCCGAGGCCGAGGGCAAGTTGCGCACCACCCTCATCTTGGGCATGGTGTTCATCGAGACCACCGTCATCTACGCGCTGATCGTCGCCATCATGATCGTCATTCAACTCTTCTAATGCGCGAGGCACACGATGTTAGGCATTGATTGGATCAAAATACTGATACACTTCGTGGTGTTCGCCGTCCTTGCCGTAGGGCTATATCTTTTGCTGTACAAGCCCGTTTTGCGTTTTATCCGCAATCGGCAGGAGACCATCCAAAAGGATATCGACAAGGGCGCGGCCATGCAAGAGGAAGGTCAGGCCGTCAAGGCGGAATACGACCGCAAGATGGAAGAGATTGTCGCCGAGCGCGACCAACTGCTCGCCGAAGCGGATCGCCAACGCGAAGTCATGCTCGAAGAAGCCCGCAAGCAGGCCGCCGAGGACGGCAAAGCCATCAAAGAAGCGGCCGAGCGACAGGCCCAAGCCGCGCGCGAAGCGCAGGAAGCCGAGTTGCAGCATGACGCGGGTCGGGTGGCGGTAGACCTTGCCACCGAGATTTTGGGGCGCGAGATTTCGCAAGAAGACAACGAGCGGCTCATCGCCGAGTGTCTCAAGGCTTGGAGCGACCATGACTGATATCCACGTTACGACGGCTATGCCCCTA
Organism: Clostridia bacterium; assembly: GCA_017394805.1. NCBI lineage: Bacteria > Bacillati > Bacillota > Clostridia > Clostridia bacterium. Next base: position 75,613 of record JAFPXC010000033.1, read on the forward strand.
TCCCCCGCCATGACCAAAGAGGTCGAGGCGTGGCTACTCAAACGCTACGGCGAGTACGCGGTCACCTATCATATCGACGAGTCGCTCGTGGGCGGCGTCGTTATTTTCGACGGTGAGCAAGTCTTCGACGGCAGTATCAAAAGCAAACTGAAAGCATTGAAATAATGAACGAAACCTTCCATCTCATCCAAACCCAAATCCACGAGCGTTTGTCCGCCCTTTCCCGCACCGGCACCATTACCAAGGCCGGTAGGGTCATTACGGCGTGCGACGGCGTGGTGACGATAGAAGGTCTCAAAGACGTCAAAAACGGCGAACTCATCTATTTGGGCGAGGATCGCTACGCTTTGGCCCTCAACTTGGAGGCCGACCGCATCGGCGCCGTGCTCCTCACGGGCGAAAACACGGTCGCCGCGGGCGACTTCGCCTACCAAACCAACCGCATAGCCGAGGTCCCCGTGGGCGATGGCGTTTTGGGCAGAGTGCTCAACCCCTTGGGCCACCCCTTGGACGGCAAACCGCCCGTCGTTTCGACGGAATACCGCCGCTTGGAGTCTCCCGCGCCCACCATTTGGCAACGCGCCAAAGTGGACAGTCCTTTGGAGACGGGCGTCAAGGCCATCGACAGCATCGTGCCCATCGGCAAGGGCCAGCGCGAACTCATCATCGGCGACCGCCAAACGGGCAAGACCGCCCTTTGCATAGACGCCATTCTCAACCAAAAAGGCAAGGACGTGGTATGCGTATACGTAGCCATCGGCCAAAAAAGCAGCACCGTCCGCAAGGTCATCGACGACCTCACCGCGATGGGCGCTATGGACTACACCATCGTGGTGGCCGCCACGGCTTCGCAGTCGGCTTCCTTGCAATATCTCGCCCCCTACACGGGCACGGCCATCGCCGAGTATTTTATGCACGCGGGCAGGGATTGCCTCATCGTCTACGACGATTTGTCCAAGCACGCGGTGGCGTACCGCACCATCTCGCTTTTGTTGCGCCGTCCCTCGGGGCGCGAGGCCTACCCCGGCGACATTTTCTATCTGCACTCCCGCTTGTTGGAGCGTAGCGCCCACCTCAGCGAGACCTTAGGCGGCGGCAGTTTGACCGCTTTGCCCATCGTCGAAACGCTGTCGGGCGACATTTCGGCCTATATTCCCACCAACGTCATCAGCATTACGGACGGTCAAATATATTTGGAGAGCGAATTGTTCCACGCGGGCGTCCGTCCCGCCGTCAACGTAGGTCTGTCCGTCAGCCGCGTCGGCAGCGCCGCCCAATGCCCCGCCGTCAAGAAGGTATCGCGGCAGATCCGTCTGGACTTGGCGCACTATCGCGAGATGAGCCTGTTCGCTCGTTTCGGCGCCGACCTCGACAAGCAGACCAAGGCCATTTTGGCACGCGGCGAGCGCCTTACCGAGAGTCTCAAACAGCCGCGCTATCAACCCATGACCGTGGCCGACATGACTGTCGAACTGTACGTCGTCACGCACAAGAGCCTTTTGGACGGGCTTACGACCGACAAGGTCAAGCCCTACGTCGAGCGGTTGCTGGCCACGCTCTACGAGCAAGAGGCCGAATTGATGGCCGCCATCGACGAGACCAAGGACGTCACCGACGACCAACTTGCCGTCGTGCAGACCATCGCCAAAGACTTGGCCAACCGAATGAGATGAAAGGCCTCAACGAGATAAAGTCACGAATAGGTGGGGTACGTGATACCCTCAAGATAACCAAGGCGATGTACGTCATATCCGCCGCCAAGATGAGCAAGTGCCTCTCTGACATGGCGAATGCGGTCGCCTATCTCACCGAGATCGACCGCGCCGTCTCTCGCCTCATGTGTCCGCGCTACGCGGCCACGCCCTATCTTATGGGCAACGCCGACGGCAAGGAGACGGGCTTCGTCGTCATCACGGGCAACAAGGGACTTTGCGGCGACTACAACGACAAAGTGCTGTCCTTCGCGTGGGATGCCATCGCCCCCTACGCGGAGCGCAAGATATTCACGGTGGGCACCGTCGCCGAGTACTACTTCAAGGGCAAGAACGTCAAAGTGAGCACGGCTTTTTCGCACATGATGGCCAATCCCCTCCCCGAGGACGCCGCCAAGGTGGCGGACCGCATGATGGACGACCTCGTCGAGAGCAAACTGCGCGAGGTCTACCTCGTCTACACCCGTGCCAACCACCTCTTCGACCAAGAGGTCGTCATGGAGCGGCTATTGCCCATTCCCTACGAGATGCAAACCGAGGACGTAGCCCTCTCCATCGAGGACGGCACGGTGAGCGAACTGTTGAACGAAGCCCTGCGGGCACGCGTGTACAACGCACTTATGAACGCCTACTGCGCCCTCAACTACAAGCACATGACCAGCATGCGCGAAGCCGCCAACAACGGCGAAAGCATGCTCGAAGATCTCACCCAAACCTACAACCACGCCAGACAGGCCGCCATCACAGCGGAACTCAACGACGTCAATGTCGCCCGCATGGCCACCGAGGACAATCTATGAACACGCAAGGCACCGTCATTCAAATCATCGGACCGGTGGTGGACGTTCGCTTCCCCACCTATATGCCCCGTCAAAACGAACTGCTCCAAGTCCAAACGGGCAACGGGACAGTCGCCGTCGAGGTGCACTCTCACCGCGAAGACAATATCGTCCGTTGCGTGGCGTTGGAGGCCACCGAGGGTTTGGCGCGCGGCATGACCGTCATCAGCGAAGGCAAGACGGTGGAGATACCCGTAGGCGATCAGGTTTTGGGCAGAGTGCTGGACGCTTTGGGCCGTCCCTTGGACGAAAAGCCCGCCCCCACGGGCAAGCGGTGGAGCATCTACCGCCCAGCGCCCGCCTTGGACGAACAGCGCAGCGGCACCGAGATATTGGAGACGGGCATCAAGATCATCGACCTCTTGTCCCCCTACCCCAAAGGCGGCAAAATCGGCCTTTTCGGCGGTGCGGGCGTGGGCAAGACCGTGCTTATATTGGAACTTATCGGCAACGTGGCCAAACAGCACGGCGGCTACTCGGTGTTCACGGGCGTGGGCGAGCGTAGCCGCGAAGGCAACGAAATGGTCGCCGAGATGAACGCTTCGGGCGTCATCCACAATACGGCATTGGTGTTCGGGCAGATGAACGAATCCCCCGGCGCGCGTATGCGTGCGGCGCTTTCGGGGCTTACCATCGCCGAGTATTTCCGCGACGTCAAGCGGCAGGACATTCTTCTATTCATCGACAATATCTACCGCTATGTGCAGGCGGGCAGCGAAATCAGCGCCCTGTTGGGGCGTATGCCCTCGGCCGTGGGCTACCAGCCCACCTTGGCCGGCGAGTTGGGCAGTTTGGAGGAGCGCGTCTGCTCTACCCGCAACGGCTCCATCACCTCGATACAGGCGGTCTACGTCCCTGCGGACGACCTCACCGATCCCGCCCCCTCCACCATCTTCACGCACCTTGACGCCACCACCGTCCTCTCGCGCGACATCGTGGAACAGGGCATCTATCCCGCCGTCGATCCCTTGGAGAGCAACAGCCGCTTCTTGGAGCCCGACCTCGTGGGCGAATTGCACTACGACACCGCCCGCCGCGTCGTGGGCACCCTCCAACGCTACAAGGAATTGCAGGACATCATCGCCATCTTAGGCATGGACGAACTCAATCCCGAGGACAAACTGTTGGTCTACCGCGCGCGCAAATTACAGCGCTTCTTCTCTCAGCCCTTCGCCGTGGCCGAGAGCTACACGGGCATTCCCGGCAAATTCGTCCCCATCGCCGAGACCATTCGCGGCTGCAACGACATTTTGGACGGCAAGTTGGACGACGTCAACGAAAACGACTTCTTCTTTATAGGCGGCTTGGAGGACTTGGGACGATGAATTTCACGTTCAAGGTCGTCACCCCCTCGGGCGTCTTCTACGAGGGCGAAATCAAAGTGCTCACCCTTCTTCTCGCGGACGGCAGCATTCAATTTATGGCCAACCACCGCGAGGAGTTGGCTTCGGTAGCGGACGGCAAGGCCGCCATGACCATGCCCGACGGCACTCGGGTGGACTTCTGCACCTCGGGCGGCGTCTTCTATTTCGCCGACAACGAGGCGCGTTTGATGTGCGAGCACGCCGCCTACCGCAAGGATTGGGACGACCGCTTGCAAGCCCGCGCCGACTACCTACGGCAGGAGCAACAGCGCCGCAAGCAAAGCGCCAAGGAGCACGCGCTTTCGACCATCGCCCTCAACAAGGCCTTCGTCGCCATGCACCGCCCCACCCGCAAAGACGTCGATTAGGTGCCCGCTTTCCGCAATTTTTCCGTTGCTTCCGCTTTCTTAGGGTTTTTTCTCATTATTTTATTATTTCAATGAGTAAAACTGCCGATTATTTCGTTATATAGATAGCCATCGTAGACGATAGCCAAAGGAGTTTATCCGATAAAAAATGTAAAAGGATTTTATCGAAAAAAGCAATTATGTGTATTTTCGGCAAAAATACGGTGAAAAATATTGATTATTATTTTTCTATTTGCTAATATTATGATATAAAATCAAATTTAATCATGATTATTTTCCATAATAATCCCGACCGAATGCCGAAAGTCCACTAAAATCCGACAAATATTCACTCTTCACTCGAGGTTGAATATAATAATAGGAATATAATTCTTCATCGCCCCGAC